>NZ_JBFRRH010000006.1:0-146583 GCF_041472995.1 Vibrio sp. 10N.261.46.A3
GCGATTGTGATACCGCGCTCACGCTCTTCTGGAGCGTTATCGATAGATGCGAAATCTTTAGCAACACCGCCGTATACTTTTGCAAGAGTAGTACAGATAGCAGCAGTTAGAGTTGTTTTACCGTGGTCAACGTGGCCGATAGTACCAACGTTTACGTGCGGTTTCGTACGTTCAAATTTTTCTTTAGACACAATCGTGTTCCTTCCTAGTTATGATTCGCCACGTTCATTATTGAGCGAGACGCGCCAGAAATTGCTATTTTATGCGCCAACTCTCGTTAGCGCAATATTTGGACGCATTGTTCTTTCAAAAAATGAAAAAAAATGCCTTCCTTTTGTTTAACCACGCTCTGCAATGATTGCTTTTGCAACATTGTTAGGCACTTCAGCGTACTCACTAAACTCCATAGAGTAAGAAGCACGACCTTGTGTCGCAGAACGTAAATCAGTTGCGTAACCGAACATGACAGACAACGGAACTTGTGCACGAATTATCTTCAGGCCAGCTGTCCCCTCGTCCATACCTTCGATGATGCCGCGACGACGGTTAATATCGCCAACAACGTCACCCATCCAGTCTTCTGGAGTAGTTACTTCAACTTTCATCATAGGCTCAAGCAGAACCGGTTGCGCTTCAAGTGCACCCGTTCTGAAAGCCATAGAGGCAGCGATTGTAAACGCCATCTCACTTGAATCTGTTTCATGGTAAGAACCATCATATAGTGTAGCTTTGATATCCAAAACTGGATAGCCAGCAAGCACACCATTGTTCATCTGCTCTTCAACGCCTTTAGCCACTGAAGCGATAAACTCTTTAGGTACGATACCATTGGCAATTTCATCCACAAAGACAAAGCCTTCGCCAGCTTCTGATGGTTCCAGTTTCAGCCATACGTGACCGTACTGACCTTTACCACCATGTTCACGGATAAATTTACCTTCCGCTTTCGCTGTACCGCGAATAGTCTCACGGTAAGCCACTTGCGGGTTACCAACGTTGCAGTTCACGCTAAATTCACGCTTCATACGGTCAACGATGATATCTAAGTGTAGTTCACCCATACCAGAAATCAGAGTCTGGCCAGTTTCCGCATCCATATCTACGCGGAACGATGGGTCTTCCGCTGCTAGTTTACCTAGAGCGATAGTCATTTTATCTTGATCAGCTTGAGAGCTTGGCTCTACAACGATCTGAATAACTGGGTCTGGGAACTCCATGCGCTCAAGAACAATCTTATGGTTCTGGTCACAAAGGGTTTCACCAGTAGTCACATCTTTCAGGCCAATGATGGCTGCGATGTCACCTGCTCGTACTTCTTTTACTTCTTCACGCTTGTTTGAGTGCATTTGAACAATGCGACCTAAGCGTTCACGTTGTTTCTTCACAGAGTTGTAAGCTGTTTTACCGCTTTCAACAACACCAGAGTAAACACGGATGAAGGTTAGAGTACCAACAAATGGGTCTGTTGCGATCTTAAATGCTAGCGCTGAGAACGGTTCTTTGTCGTCCGCGTGACGCTCTGCTTCATTCTCGTCGTCATCGATACCTTTAATTGCAGGAACATCGACTGGAGAAGGAAGGAAATCAACTACTGCATCTAGAACAGCTTGTACGCCTTTGTTTTTGAATGCACTACCACAAGTTGCTAGTACGATTTCATTGTTAAGGGTACGAGTACGAAGACCTTGTTTGATTTCAGCTTCTGTTAGCTCACCTTCTTCAAGGTACTTATCCATCAGCTCTTCATTTGCTTCTGCAGCAGCTTCAACAAGTTCTGTACGATATTCTTCAGCCATTTCTTGCATGTCTGCAGGAATATCTTCGTACGTGAAAGTCATGCCTTGGTCAGCTTCGTTCCAGTTAATTGCCTTCATCTTGATAAGATCGACAACGCCTTGGAAGTTTTCTTCAGCACCAATGTTCAGTTGAATTGGAACAGGAGTTGCGCCTAAGCGGTCCTTGATCTGTTCAACTACGCGCAAGAAGTCTGCGCCGGTACGGTCCATTTTATTAACGAAAACCATACGTGGAACTTGGTACTTATCAGCTTGACGCCATACTGTCTCTGACTGAGGTTCAACACCAGATGAGCCACAGAACACAACAACTGCACCATCAAGTACACGCAGAGAACGTTCTACTTCGATAGTGAAGTCAACGTGTCCAGGAGTGTCGATGATGTTGATACGGTGGTCCGAGAACTGAGCTTCCATACCACGCCAAAACGTAGTGGTTGCTGCTGAAGTGATCGTAATACCGCGCTCTTGCTCTTGCTCCATCCAGTCCATGGTTGCTGCACCATCGTGAACTTCGCCGATTTTGTGAGAAAGACCGGTATAGAACAGAATACGTTCACTTGTGGTTGTTTTACCTGCATCTACGTGAGCAACGATACCGATATTACGGTATTGCTCTATAGGAGTTTTACGAGCCACGGTTGAATCCTCTTATTAGAGACTTAGGGACTATTGCTATGTCTAGATTAGGCGTTAAAAGCGATGCTTCGCTAAAAATTGCTTGCCCTAGAAATAGCAATAGTTCCTAGCATAAGCATAGGAACTAAAGAAGTGCTGCAAGGAATCTTGCAGCACTAAAAAGGTATTACCAACGGTAATGTGCGAACGCTTTGTTTGCGTCAGCCATGCGGTGAACGTCTTCACGTTTCTTAACCGCAGTACCTTTGTTCTCAGACGCGTCTAGCATTTCAGCAGCTAGGCGTTGAGCCATAGATTTTTCACCACGCTTACGCGCAGCTTCAACTACCCAACGCATAGCAAGAGCGTTACGGCGAACCGGACGAACTTCTACAGGTACTTGGTAAGTTGAACCACCTACACGGCGAGATTTAACTTCTACCGCTGGGCGAACATTTTCAAGAGCTTCTTCAAATACAGCTAAGTGGTCTTTACCAGACTTCTCAGCCATTGAATCTAGTGCAGTGTAAACGATTTTTTCTGCAGTAGATTTCTTTCCGTCAACCATAAGGATGTTAACGAATTTTGCCAGCAATTCAGATTTGAACTTAGGATCTGGAAGGATCTTACGCTGACCTATTACGCGACGACGTGGCATGGATATTCTCCGTTGTCTTCTTCAGGTTTTTTCCAAAACTTTTCAGAATAATAAATAAAATAGTGTTTGGCCTTACTTAACGCTTTCTTTTAACAAAGAAAATGCATTAAGACTTAGGACGTTTCACACCGTACTTAGAACGACCTTGTTTACGGTCGTTAACGCCAGCACAGTCTAGCGCGCCGCGAACAGTGTGGTAACGAACACCCGGAAGGTCTTTTACACGACCGCCACGGATTAGTACAACACTGTGCTCTTGAAGGTTGTGACCTTCACCACCGATGTACGAAGTTACTTCGAAACCGTTGGTTAGACGTACACGACATACTTTACGTAGTGCCGAGTTAGGTTTTTTAGGTGTAGTAGTGTAAACACGAGTACATACACCACGTTTTTGTGGGCACGCTTCTAGTGCAGGCACGTTGCTTTTAACAACTTGCTTTACACGAGGCTTGCGAACCAACTGGTTAATAGTTGCCATTAACTAGCTCCTGAAATTTACTTGAAAGTAAGCTTTGTGAAAAATCTATCCCTAATCACAAGTCGTAATTAGGGACGCAAAATTCTATTCAGCAGTGGGAGGTGTGTCAAGAAATATACAGATCTTTTTTAGCCGTCTAGAGCTCAGGATGGTCTAATTTTAACCAAACTGATAGAACACGCTTACCAAGTCACTGATTTGTCGTTCAAAACCGTCAGTTTAACGAAGCCATCGAAGTCAACTTGATCAATGGTACTTGAGACAAGTAGTTGTAAACCTCGGCTATCGAGATCTGGTTTTAACACCGACACCTGCTCTACTGCGCAGATTTGAGTGAATAACTCATGATTTGAAAGGCAAACATACACCGCATCTTCCACCAAAAGATACTGATCTTGTGGCTGAGAATAGGTCAATGCGAGTTTCAGTTTGTCGACTGATTTTACGATATGAAGCATAGCGTCCCCTAGAAAGTCAGTATCTGTTGGCACTGAGCTAACTTCTGCGTTAACTCGTCGGCTTCAACGGTGGTCACATCGATCAGCAGGTTGTCTGCTGAAAGACCAAACTGACTCAGACTACGCTGACACACATACACCTGTTCGATGTCGTACAAGTCCATAAGTTTGAATGCGGAGATGTAGTCACGCGATAGTGTTTCGTCGGGCTGCTGCGCTTTGAGAAGCTGTGTCACGCCATCGCCAACAAAGAACACGGCGATGTCTTCACTGTATGCGGACGCAGCAAGCAGGGCGTCTAATCCTTCTCTACCCGCAGCGGTCGTATGAGGGAAACTGTTAAATATAAAAGCTAACTTTCTCAAAACTGCACAACCCTATCTTGCGTTAGTAGCGCTTCCGATAAGCTCCCTAATCCGGCCTGAGTAAATCCCGTGGCTAGGTTAGAGGCACTTAGTTGATGTTGCTCTGCTTCTTCAGAGCTAATCACTCCGCGTCTTAGCGCAGCTGCCACACAGGTTTCAAGGCTAACATCATGTTCATCAGCCAGCTTTTGCCAAGCTGAAGCTAAATCAAATTCATCGTTAGCCGGTACGGTAAGGTCTGAGCCGTTACTGACGCCATCTTGATAGAAGAACACACTGTGAAGTTTGTGGCCCTGTTTAATCAGAGCCACGGCAAACTGGTAGGCACTTCTTGCTGACTGTGAGCCATAGACTGGCCCATTCACTAGGAGTGTATAGCTTAGCAACCCTCTTCATCCTCTGTTTTACGTTGGCGGATGTATAGGTACACGGTGTGCTTAGAGATGTTCAGTCGCTCAGCAACGCGGTTAATCGCGTCTTTAATATCGAAAATACCTTTGTCGTACAGCTCCATCACGATCTGACGGTTCTTAGTATTGTTCGATACCGATTTGTCAGCGTTAATTTCTTCAATGGTGCGTTCAACCGTTTGGTCGACAAGTTCTTCAACGTCACTAGCGAAGTTAACCGATGATGCAGCTTCGTCTGCGTCTTGCGTAGGCATGAACGATTGCAGTACTTGTGAGAATGGCGCGTCTAGGTTGACGTTAATACACAGTAGGCCAATCACTCGGTCTTCACCGTTGCGTATAGCAACCGTGATCGACTTCATCAACACTCCGCCTTTAGCGCGAGTGAAGTATGAACGTGAGAAGTTACGCTTAGAACCTTCAATATCTTTTAGCATCTTCAATGCAAGATCAGTGATCGGCGAGCCAACCTGACGACCTGTATTTTCGCCGTTGGCAATTTTAATCGCAGAAGTATTGAGGTCTTCTAAAGAGTGCAAAACGATTTCACAAAACGGACCAATAAGGCTCGCAATACCGTCAACAACGGCCTCATAAGATCTTAGAATGATTTTATCGTGTTCACTGAATGGCATAACGTGGACTGATTCCATTTCAAGTAACACATCTGCATTGACTGTTTCTGTAGTAGTCACTTATTCCTTACCTTCGTGTGAAAAATCAACAAATTTATGTAAGTTTATCAGAAAATTTTAATTGCACACCTAGCTAACATTGCAACTAGTGATTTAGAACAAGTTTAAAAATCAAATACTCACCTTCAAATCATAAAAAAAGCCTAACTCAAAGTTAGGCTTTTTATTCAATCAACGTATTTTAGAATAAAACTTTTAGCTGATATTACTGAGCAGGAGCCGCTTCAGCGTTATCAATTTTAAGTAGTTCAACTTCGAATACTAGCGTTGAGTTAGCAGGGATAGTCGGTGTGTCTTGCTCACCGTATGCTAGCTCTGGCGGGATAACGAACTTGTACTTAGAACCAACTTGCATTAGTTGTACGCCTTCAGTCCAGCCTGGGATTACGCGGTTTAGTGGGAATGTTGCTGGTTCGCCACGATCGTAAGAGCTGTCGAACTGAGTACCGTCTGTTAGCGTACCTTTGTAGTGTACTTGAACGGTATCAGTGTCTTTTGGAGAAGCACCTTCACCAGCAGTCATTACTTGGTAAAGTAGACCAGATTCAGTCTGCTTAACGCCTTCAGTTTTAGCGAACTCAGCACGGAAGTCATCACCGGCTTTCTTCACTTCTGCAGATTTTTCTGCCGCTTGTGCTTGCATCGTTTCAGCAACACGCTTGTCTAGAGCTTCAAGAGCTGCGCGAGTTTCTTCTTCGTTAAGTGCTGTTTTCTCTGCGAATACGTCTTCGATACCTTGAAGAACCATATCTTTGTCTAGGTTGATACCTAGCTCGCTTGGCTTATCAATGCTTGTGCTTAGGTAGTTAGCGAAAGATACACCGATTGCGTAAGCCGCTTTGTCATCTTCTGTTTTAAAGTTTACTGCTTCAACTTTAACTTCTTCTACCTGTGGAGCTTCTGCCTTTGGTTCTTCTTTCTGACAACCAACTGCTAGCATAACCGTTGCGGCAAGCAGTGATACTTTTAAAACTGATTTCATTGAATTCTCCAATTAATGGCCAAGCCATTGGTTATTGTGCACAAATCTAATGATTAGATTGGTGTGAATACGTTAGTTATAACAATATACTAGTCATATGTCTTTCGACACAAACCGGATTATTAGATGTGATGCGAATATTTTTCCACTCATTGCTATGTACAATTGTCATCACCTTGTTAAATGGTTGCTTTTTCTTCCAAGATGATGAGCAACGTTGGGAAATTGAGCCCAATGGTGCCACCAGCTTTGCACTCAGCAGAGATGGACGCTTCGCCCTGCTCTACTCTCAGCAAAAGCAGCTGCTCCTTTGGGATCTCGCCGAAGACCAAGAGTTGGCTCAGCTTGGCCCACAAGACCAGTTAGAAAACCAAGTATCGCGTATCCGTATCTCGGACAATGGCCGTTTTGCCATCACCGCAAGCCAGATGAACTTCGCCGTTTGGGACCTATCTTGGACTCAAGCACAAGGGCTATGGTCTATCTCCGACGGCTTGATTCGCGATGTCGATATCTCTAGCAATGGTGAAAAAGTCTTACTTGGCCTTTCTAATGGCAAAGCCATCTATGTGGACTTAGTCACCGGACGCCGTCTGGAGTTCCTCGCTCACCGAGAAAAAGTGAATTCCGTGTCCCTTTCATCCAATGGCCGCTACGCCTTATCCGGTGGTAACGACTACAAAGCCTACCTTTGGGATACCGAGTCGGGCTTGGTATTGCGCACCTTTGAGCATGAACAAAGAGTAGTACGAGTCGCGCTACAACGCGATGGCGAGCTGGCTTTTACTTCTGACGGCGGCAATCAAGCGATGATTTGGGATCTTGAAACGGGCGAACCTCAAGCGCAATTGCAAAGCTGGTCTCGACAGTTGATTTTCTCAAGTGCGCGTTTTTCTGATGACGGCAGCATGTTGGTGACGGGCACGCCATCCAGCCAAGTGAGTGTGTGGAATACTCAGGATGGCAAACGAATTTCTCGCCACGATGCTGAGCCACTAAAAGATGCTCGCCCTCCTCGTGCGGTAGTGTATGATGCAGCCTTTGATGATAAGAACCGTGTGATATCGGGCACCTCTGCGGGCATTGCCCAAGCTTGGAATGTGGATTAAGAACGATGACAGAAAAGCGAGTTGAACAACTAGAAAGCCGCGTAAATGACCTAGAGTGTCAGCTAGCTTTCCAAGAACAGACCATTGAAGAACTCAATGAAGCGCTTAGCCAACAACAAATGTTGATCACGAGAATGCAAGACCAGATGAAGTTCGTGGTTGGCAAAGTGAAAAATATGGATGGCTCTAATCTAGCTGACGCATCAGAAGAGACGCCACCTCCACACTATTAAGTGCGGTTCAAAATAACCAATTAAATCTAGCGACGCATATCGTTAGTTTCTCGTCCTCAATGTGTACACACATTTCAGGACGGGACATAGAAAACTAAAAGGGCGACAGATACTTATCTGTCGCCCTTTTATTTATTTCATCTGACCGAATAAGCTAAAGCCAGTTAAGCCGATACCAACTTAGTCATCGGCATAAATCTTCACTTCAACACGACCTTGAGTATCAACACTTGCACGATACATTCCTGAGCTGTTCATACCAAAATGAATATCGCCTTGGCCATCGATAGCGATCAAGCCACCTTCTCCACCCATGGTTTTCAATTCACCTTGAATGATCGTTTCACAAGCGGTGTGCACATCTTCTTTAAGATAACGCATTCGTGCTGCGACATCACTGGCGACCATTTTACGTAGGAAGAACTCACCCATCCCGGTTGTTGAGACGGCAACGTTGCCATTTTCAGCGATGGTTCCCGCCCCTATAATCGGAGAATCACCCACGCGACCGTATTTCTTATTGGTCACGCCACCGGTACTGGTTGCTGCTGCTAAGTTACCCGCTTGGTCTAATGCGACTGCGCCGACCGTGCCGTACTTTTTGTCGTCAGGGTATTTCTCAGCTTGCTGTTCATCATATTTCGCTTCAGACAGAGCAAAGATGCCTTTCTCTTTCATCGACTGAAGTTGGTCATAGCGACGCTCAGTAAAGAAGTAATCTTGCTCGGTAAAGGTGTACTCATGCTCAAACGCAAACTTCTCGGCACCTTCACCAATCAACAACACATGGTCGCTTTTCAGCATCACATCACGCGCAAGCTCAATTGGGTTTTTGATATGACGAACGCCTGCAATAGCACCCGCATCCATTTCGCGGCCGTGCATCACAGAAGCATCCATCTCAACAAATTCATCATGCGTTAAAACAGAGCCCTTACCTGCATTAAAGTGCGGGCTGTCTTCCATCACCTTAACCGATGCCACTACCGCATCCAGAGCATCACCACCCGATTGCAATATTTGATAACCAGCCAAAACCGATTTTTCCAAAGCCTCGGTAATACCCGCTTTTAATTCATCGCTCATTTGCTCGCGCAAGATGGTTCCTGCACCACCATGAATGGCAATTGAAAAAGGCTGTGACATACAAACTCTCCACTGACGTCGTCTTATAATGTTGTGCTATCAATACCACATCCATCGTTCTATGTCTGATAGCGAAAACCAAACTTTTTGCGAATGCTTAGATTTGCGGACACTTAGTTTAGTAGATAAAAGCGAGACTCCTAAACGCAAAAAGCCTCCACAAGGGAGGCTTTCAAGATTCTTAAACTAAACCGTTAATTCGGTATTAGTGAGAACCACAGCTACCGCCGCCGCAGCAGCCGTCTTTTTTCTCTTCACCGTGGTCATGGCCTTCGCCACCACAGCAACCGCCTTCGTGGTCATGATCGTGGTCGTGACCGCCACAGCCGCCTTCTTGGTGTACGTGACCGTGTTGAACTTCTTCTTCAGTCGCTTCACGAACCGCTACAACTTCAACGTCAAACGTTAGAGTTTGGCCAGCTAGCATGTGGTTACCATCAACAACAACTTCGTCGCCATCTACTTCAGTCACTTCAACTGGGATTGGACCTTGGTCAGTATCCGCTAGGAAACGCATGCCAACTTCGATTTGCTCAACACCTTGGAATACGTCAGCAGGAACACGTTGAACTAGTGCGTCGTTGTGTTCGCCGTATGCGTCTTCTGGAGTAACAGTTGCAGAGAACTTGTCGCCAGCTACTTTGCCTTCAAGCTCTTTTTCAAGACCTGTAATTAGGTTGTTGTGACCGTGAAGGTAATCTAGTGGAGCTTCTGCAGTTGATTGGTCAACTACTACGCCATCTTCAAGTTTCACTTGATATGCAACACTAACTACTACGTTCTTTTCAATTTTCATGAGAGCTCCAAGGAGGTTTGGACTAAGCTCGAACAGTTGAGCTTAGGAAAAATTCTGTACCGGGATATTATGGGGATCAATTAACGAAACTCAATCATTCTGGCTTAAAAATACCGATCATTTCTTGATTCGCGTGTTCAGATTTCTCTACAGTTTTCGGTTTACGCTGTTCTGTGAAGTCACAATCGACACATTCCACCAGCTCGATATTGTTTTCAATCCACCAACGGAGTGTGTCTTGAGTGTTGCAACTTGGGCAGCTTGCCCCTGCGATAAAGCGTTTTTTCTGTTTCACGTTCATATCCTTTACTACTCTGGATTCGCAGTTCTTCCCACCCACTTTATTGAGAAGTTAAGCAGAGACCGCGTTTATTATTAGATTGGTTCTTTAGTCTGTTATTTCTATGCCCAAGCTTCATTTCTAAGCTCAAGCATGAGTTATCACTTCAAGCTACTGCCAATAGTTCCGAGATTGGTGATCGTTTTCCATCTCGTGTCCAAAGATCTCTTCAAGCTCTTTACGAGCCTCTTTCGCTCTTTGGGCTAACTCGGCATCTTCGTTATGCTGAGGAAGCAACTCTTTCAGCATACCATTATCCAACTTTCTAAAGTGTGCTTCTGCTCGCTTCGCTTTATATGGATGCATGCCAAGTTCAGTCAATGTTTGACGACCTAAATCCAGTGCCCCAAGGAAGGTTTCACGAGAGTAGTTACTCACACCGTGGTTAAGTAATTGATACGCTTCAACACGGCTTCGAGCACGCGCTAAGATCTTTAAGCGTGGGAAGTGCTGCTTACATAAATCGACAGTTTTCATGATTTCATCGGGAGAGTCAGTACACAGCACAATCGCTTCTGCTTTATCAGCACCGGCTGCGCGTAACAGCTCGAGGTGAGTCGAGTCTCCGTAAAATACCTTGTAGCCAAATTTTCTAAGGATATGGATTTGGCTGGCATCACTCTCCAGAACGGTGATACGAATCTTATTCGCGTACATCAAGCGGCCAATGATCTGACCGAAGCGACCAAAGCCAGCAATGATCACTCGAGGGCTGCGATCGACCACATCCGAAGACATCGCACTTTCGCTGATTTGGTTCAGTTGACGAGCAAAGAATCGGTCTTGCAGCTTAAGCATCAATGGAGTGGTCACCATAGACAGGCTCACTACTACCAGTAAGAACGATACTTGTTCGCCACTTAAGATGCCTTGAGCACTCGCCGCAGTAAAAATAACGAAAGCGAACTCACCACCTTGGCTGAGAATCATCGCCATACGGCTACGTGCTTTTGCCTGAGTGCCAAAAATACGAGCCAGCGCGTACAGCACTAAGCCTTTCAACACCACAAGAGCCAATACAGCAATCAGTATCGCGAATGGGCTTTCTGCCAATAAACCTAGGTTTACCGCCATACCAACCGAGATAAAGAACAGACCAAGCAATAACCCTTTGAATGGGTCAATCGCAATTTCAAGCTCGTGTCGATATTCACTTTCAGCCAGAAGTACGCCCGCAAGGAAGGTACCTAATGCCATCGATAAGCCAATCTGTTGCATGATCACAGCAATACCAATCACAAGTAACAGCGCCGCGACGGTGAATAACTCACGCACACCACTCATCACTACGTATCGGAACAGTGGTCTCAACAAGAAGTGACCACCGACCAGCAGGCCAATCACGCCACCCAGCATCCACAGCATGTCAGCCCAGCTACCGCCAGTATTACCCGCAAGTAGAGGCAACATTGCTAGCATTGGAATAACAGCGATATCTTGGAAAAGCAGTACTGCAAAGCCCGACTGCCCTGCTTCTTTGCCGCCGAGCTCTCGCTCTTCAATAACACGCAAGGCAATCGCAGTCGAAGACAGCGCCAAACCCATACCTATCACGAGACTGGTTTGCCAGGTTAATCCAAATAGACAGGCGATGGCGGTAATAATTAGAGTGGTGATCAGCACTTGCGCGCCGCCCAATCCGAGAATGGGGGCTCGCATCTGCCACAATTTTTTCGGGTTAAGTTCGAGACCAATCAGGAAGAGCAGTAGTACCACCCCGAATTCGGAGAAGTGTAGAATCGCCTCTACATCACTGATTAAGCCCAGCCCCCATGGGCCAATTGCCACACCCGCTAATAAGTAACCGAGTACTGAACCCAAACCGGCGCGCTGTGCGATAGGAACCGCAACCACAGCAGCCGCTAAAAATATAACGCTACTTTGTAGAAAATCATTAGTCAGAGCCATCATCTGCTCCTATATCTTGTAGCGGGTCTCGCAACCAGTTTCGATACGCTTCGGCGTGTTGGTAACGCGTCATATCGGTAACATTTCGTGCCCAGTGTAAAACCAAAGGGGATATCCAATTCATCTGACACAAAGCAGCGGTAAGCTCGAATGGTTGCAAGATCTCTTGTAATGGATATTTATTATAGCCTGCGGCACCAAACGCCTCTTCTTTACCGCCGGTAGTAATCACACTGCGCCAGTGTTTGCCTTTAAGCGCGCTTTGCTCACCAAACGCAAAACCCTTGCCTAACACGCGATCAAACCACTCTTTTAACAATGAAGGGCAGGAATACATAAACAGAGGATGTTGAAACACGATCACATCATACTGAAGAAGCAATTCATGCTCATAAGGCACATCGATAAAGAAGTCAGGGTAGATGGCGTAGAGATCATGAACTTTGACATGACCGAGCGACTCTACCTTCTTAACCATCATCTGATTAGCAATAGAGGTTTGCGGCTCTGGGTGCGCGTAGATGATCAACACCTTTGGCACGACTTTGTCTGTCGAGGGAGTATTACTCATTCCTTTGAAACATTCCTTTGAGGGCTAAACGGTGGCAAGGCCACAAGAATTTAAGCAAAAGTTATTAATATGTTATTGGCATCATAACGCAAATTGCATTGTGATCGACTTTTATCTGGTTTCAGCCTACTATGCAGGCGTCTGTTCACCTCTAATTTCTATGCTATTTCAATTATGATTACTTTCTCTGATATTCAATTGCTACGCGGCGGTAAGCCACTCCTCGACCAAGCATCTGCGACTTTTCACCCTGGCGACAAGATCGGTTTGGTTGGTAAAAACGGCTGTGGTAAATCTACGCTGTTCGCCTTAATTAAGGACGAACTGTCTATTGATGCAGGCTCATTCAGCAAACCAGCTCATTGGGAAATGGCTTGGGTTGCTCAAGAAACACCTGCATTAGAAAGAACAGCAATTGAATACGTGATTGATGGCGACCGTGAATACCGCGGCCTTGAAGATCAACTAGAGAAAGCTGAACAAGCCGACAACGGCACATTGGTAGCAGAGATCCACGGCAAGATTGAAACCATTGGTGGTTACAGCATCAAGGCACGTGCTGCCGAGTTACTGGACGGCCTAGGCTTTAGCCAAGAACAAATGACATGGAACCTGACTCAGTTCTCAGGTGGTTGGCGTATGCGTTTGAACCTAGCGCAAGCCCTACTGTGTCGCAGTGACCTACTGCTACTCGATGAACCGACCAACCACTTGGATTTAGACGCAGTAATGTGGCTAGAGCGTTGGTTGCAAAGCTACCCTGGCACACTAGTACTTATCTCGCACGATAGAGACTTCTTGGACCCTATCGTCAACCGCATCGTGCACGTTGAAAATCAACAGCTCAATGAGTACACGGGTAACTACTCATCGTTCGAAACCCAACGAGCACAAAAACTGATTCTGCAACAAGCGATGTACCAAAAGCAGCAGAAACAGATGTCTCACATGCAGAGCTACATTGATCGTTTCCGTTACAAAGCGTCAAAAGCTCGCCAAGCGCAAAGCCGTATTAAAGCGTTAGAGAAAATGGAGCAAGTGCTGCCTGCTCAGTTTGATAACCCATTCAGCTTTGAATTTAGAGAACCAGACGCACTACCAAACCCAATCATGATGATGGACGAGGTCTCTGCCGGTTACGATGACAATCTGATTCTAGAGAAGATTCGCTTGAACCTAGTACCGGGTAGCCGTATTGGTCTACTAGGTCGAAATGGTGCTGGTAAATCAACACTGATTAAACTGCTTTCTGGCGAACTGAAACAGCAAGGCGGTGAACTGAGTTATTCGCAAGGCGTTAAGATTGGTTACTTTGCACAGCACCAATTAGAGACTCTGCACCCAGAAGAAACACCGCTGCAACATATGATGCAGATCGCCCCTAAGCACACCGAGCAACAACTGCGTGATTACCTAGGTAGCTTCGGTTTCCAAGGTGAAAAAGCGCTCGATAAAGTGGCACCCTTCTCTGGTGGTGAAAAAGCGCGTTTAGTATTAGCACTACTGGTATGGCAAAAACCAAACCTGTTGCTACTCGATGAACCAACCAACCACTTGGATCTCGACATGCGTCAGGCGCTGACTTTTGCCCTGCAGACGTTTGAAGGCGCAATGGTTATCGTATCGCACGACCGTTACCTACTGCGTGCGACTACCGATGATTTATACCTTGTACACGACCGCCAAGTAGCACCGTTTGATGGTGACTTAAGCGATTACTACAAGTGGCTAACCGAACAGCAGAAAGTTGAGCGCAAAGAAGCACAAGCATTGGCACCAGCAAAAGACGGCGCCAACAGTGCAGCAGCAAAAAAAGAGCAGAAACGCAAAGAAGCCGAGTTCCGTAAACTGACGGCACCACTTCGTAAAAAGCTCACTCAATTTGAAAAGCAGATGGATAAATTAACGCAGGCTCTTGAAGAAGCTGAGCAAGAATTATCCGACACTTCACTGTATGAAGCTGAAAATAAGGCTAAACTGAATAAAGTACTCGCTCTCCAAGCGAGCAGTAAGTCACAGCTAGAAGAAGTTGAAATGGATTGGATGTCCACTCAAGAAGAGCTTGAGCAGATGGATCAGGATATGGATAGCTTATGAGCCCAGAGCACGCCCCAATATCACTAACACTGGAACGACTATGGCAATTTAGCCTTCAGTATTACAGTGTGCGCGGTGTAAAGGATGCGTGCCTAGCTTTGCAAAACCAGTTCCACGGCAACGTCAATCTACTGCTGCTTCTCAAATGGCTTGATGAGCAGCAATTGTCTTTCGCTGAAGAAGAGTGGCACAAGGTTCAACAGTGCTTGAGCCGCTCTGAAACCTTGCTTCATAGCTATCGAGAGCTACGTAAACACCTCAAAGCACACGTTGTCGACTCGCTATACCGTGAAGCCTTGCAGTTTGAGTTACAGCTTGAAAAGCAACAACAGTCCGATCTGGTCGACTGTATTAACTCACTACAACTGTACGCTAATCAACAATCACCGCTCGCGTTTCAGTACTGTCGTTTATTAGGGGCAGAAAACCTCTACGACGCTTTTTCTGAACCAGCACCTCAGCCCTAGCTCGTTCTCTTTCCTTTTTATTCCATCAAGATCCAAGCTTAACTTTGATATTATTCAACCGGTTACCCATAGCCTGTTTTTGTATCTCGTATAAGTGAAAGCCTTGCGCTTATGCCGAGAATCAACCAAGCTCAAATAAAAACGTGGGCGTCCCGTTACAAGTTCGGCATTTACTAAAGCCCATAAATAAGCATGGACTGTTTTATGACAATATTTACCGCAGCCGCTGGTCTCTCTAATCCGCACTTACAAACCTTAGTGCCACGGTTTATTAGAAAGCAGGCGCTGTTTCATCCTCACTGGCAAACCTTAGAAACACCCGATGGTGACTTTCTTGATCTTGCTTGGAGCGAATCACCAGACGGTGACACCTCAAATAATAATGATCGCAGTAGCAAGCCGATATTCGTTCTATTCCACGGTTTAGAAGGTAGCTTTGAGAGCCCTTACGCCAACGGACTAATGAATGCGTTTGCTAAAGATGGTTGGCTATCAGTGATGATGCACTTCAGAGGCTGCAGCGGAAAACCCAATCGCCTGGCTCGCGCTTACCATTCAGGTGAAGTCGAAGATGCGCGTTTTTTCCTAAGACACCTGCACGCCCAGTTTCCGAATAACCCTAAGGTTGCGGTTGGCATATCTTTAGGTGGAAACATGCTGGCGAACTATTTGGCTGAGTACGCAGACGACCCATTGCTGTCGGCGGCGACAATCGTATCTGCTCCTTTTGACTTAGCATGTTGCTCTAGTCGCATTGAGCGCGGTTTCTCCAAGCTCTATAAGAAGTACCTGCTCAACTCTCTAAAATCGAATGCGCTAAAAAAGGTTAACCTGCTACAGGAAAAACTTGGCATCACCGCTGAAGCCATCAAGAACATCACCAAACTGTATGAGTTTGATGAACGAATCACTGCGCCTCTGCACGGCTTCAAAAATGCCCAAGATTATTATGCGCAATGTTCTGCGCTGCCTAAGCTCAATAAGATCAAACTACCGACTCAGATCATTCATGCCAAAGACGACCCTTTCATGACCGATGATGTGATCCCAAAGTTCGTTCTGCCCGATAACATCGACTATCGACTGTTTCAAAAAGGCGGCCATGTGGGGTTTATTACTGGTAGCACACTCAAGCCAAGGTTTTGGTTAGAAGAAGCCTTGCCTGCCTACTATGAAAGTATCCAAGATTCGGCATAATGACCGAGCCTTAGTAAATAGAAGCAAAACATTACTAAGCACACGTATTTCTACATCAATAAACATATCTATGAACATAAAAGAGAGAAGTATTTATGATCATCCCATGGCAAGACATTGCGCCAGAGACACTGGAAAACCTCATCAAAGAGTTCGTGCTGCGTGAAGGCACAGACTACGGCGACGTAGAGGTTTCACTGCAAAACAAGATTGACCAAGTGAAACATCAATTAGCTTCAGGAGAAGTCAGCATCGTGTTTTCTGAGCTCCATGAAACCGTTGATATTCAAGTCACAAAACGCTTCTAAGCTGCGCTCATAAAGGAGCCGTGTTATAGTGGTAAACGATTGCTAACAAGTAAGTTACTCAAAAGACAAGGGTTGTCATGTCCGCTAAACATCCAATTATTGCGGTGACGGGTTCATCTGGAGCCGGCACCACCACCACCTCAGAAGCCTTCCGTAAAATGTTCAATATGATGGACGTGAAGGCAGCTTGGGTTGAAGGGGATAGTTTCCATCGCTTCACTCGCCCAGAGATGGATGTCGAGATCCGTAAAGCGCGCGAGCAAGGTAAGCACATCAGCTACTTTGGTCCTCAAGCCAACGACTTTGGTGCGCTAGAAGAGTTCTTCCGTAAATACGGTAACGAAGGTACAGGTAAAGTACGTAGCTACCTGCACACCTTCGATGAAGCCGTGCCTTACAATCAAATGCCGGGCACCTTCACGCCATGGCAAGAGATCCCTGAAAATTCCGATGTGATGTTTTACGAAGGCCTGCACGGCGGTGTGGTTGATGGCGACATTAACGTTTCTCAACACGTCGATTTGCTGATCGGCATGGTACCTATCGTAAACCTAGAATGGATCCAAAAGTTCGTTCGTGACACCCGCGATCGTGGCCACTCACGCGAAGCAGTAATGGACTCCATTGTTCGTTCAATGGATGATTACCTTAACTATATTACCCCGCAATTTTCGCGTACTCACATCAACTTTCAGCGTGTTCCAACCGTAGATACATCGAACCCACTCAACGCCAAAGGGATTCCAAGTTTAGACGAAAGCTTCGTAGTTATACGTTTGCGTGGCATCAAAAACGTCGATTTCCCCTACCTTCTGGCTATGATTGATGGCTCGTTTATGTCTCGTCATAACACGCTAGTGGTGCCAGGCGGCAAGATGAGTTTTGCTATGGAGCTCATTGTGAGGCCAATCCTACAACAACTCATCGAAACCGGAAAAATAGGTTAACAAAACGA
The DNA here is from genome assembly GCF_041472995.1 of Vibrio sp. 10N.261.46.A3. Classification (NCBI taxonomy): domain Bacteria; kingdom Pseudomonadati; phylum Pseudomonadota; class Gammaproteobacteria; order Vibrionales; family Vibrionaceae; genus Vibrio; species Vibrio sp. 10N.261.46.A3. Next base: position 17,591 of record NZ_JBFRRH010000006.1, read on the forward strand.
CATTCTGGTTGATTACTTTTCATACCGTGATCATGTGCACAATTTTGCGTAAAAAATCGTAGCTTGGTCACGATTAAAATCAAGAAATAGTACCTGAAAAAGGATACTATTCTTAAACGAAACACAAGATAGCTTGCAGCACTCAACGAGTGCTCTTATCCTACAAGTCAATCCAGGCTTAGCTAAAATACGGAAAGCGGCAAGCATACCCTGCAGAGGAAGTGAGATATTATGGTTCTAGGTAAACCTCAAACCGATCCAACATTAGAGTGGTTCCTTTCACACTGTCATATTCATAAGTACCCTTCAAAAAGTACTTTGATTCATGCTGGTGAAAAGGCAGAAACCTTGTACTACATCGTTAAAGGTTCTGTGGCAGTTCTTATCAAAGACGAAGAAGGTAAGGAAATGATTCTTTCTTACCTAAACCAAGGCGACTTCATCGGTGAGCTTGGCTTGTTCGAAGAAGACCAAGAGCGTACAGCTTGGGTTCGTGCTAAATCTCCTTGTGAAGTAGCTGAAATTTCTTTCAAGAAATTCCGTCAACTTATCCAAGTGAACCCAGATATCCTAATGCGCCTTTCAGCGCAAATGGCAAACCGTCTACAAGTAACTAGCCAAAAGGTTGGTGACTTAGCGTTCCTTGACGTAACAGGTCGTATCGCTCAAACGCTACTAAACCTAGCGAAACAGCCAGATGCAATGACTCACCCTGACGGCATGCAAATCAAGATCACTCGTCAAGAGATTGGCCAGATCGTTGGTTGTTCTCGTGAGACCGTTGGTCGTATCTTGAAGATGCTAGAAGAGCAGAACCTAATTTCTGCACACGGTAAAACTATCGTGGTATACGGCACTCGTTAATCTCGATTAACTGAGCCAAAAATTTGAAAGCCACCAAATGCGAATTTGGTGGCTTTTTTGTTTTCTGAAGACCCAGAGAGCAGATGCGAGATGCGAGATGCGAGATGCGAATAGAACACCTACAGCTTCCAAGGACAAACTGTCTCGAAGCGAAGCGTACTCCCATCTCTAGGACAAAATCCGTTCTGGTATCTTTCTTTAACCGTTGGTGCTCTCAAAGATTTTGTCAGCCGATGCTGCAACAAAACCAGTGTAAAGCTCACCGTTGGCCATCGCATAACGCTTAGCGAACTCATAGAAGCCGCCAGGAATCATCTCATTGCCTTCAACAAATGAAACTGGGACTTTGTCTGCCATTGTTGATGATTGCTCTAATAAGACCTCTGGAGAGCCTTTAACCTGACCGCCAGATGCATTGATCGTGAAGCCCGACTCGCTCAAGTAGTCATTCACGGCCTGCACTTCATCGAAGTTATTTAGCTGATTCACACTCACCGTAAAGTGGTTAGCACCATATCCATGAGCCGCGAGCCAAGACGCGTATTCGCTCTCTTTCGCTAGTACTTGGAAATCAGCGAAGCTCAAATCCCAAAGACGACCGCCAAATAAGAACTCATGGCCTTGAAGCTTGCTTGCGTCCACTTGCTCAACCAACTTAGCAACGATCTGTTGCAAGTCACTTGAACACTCTTCTACCTTCAACTCACTAATGAACACTTTTGGTTGTTTTGGGTCTGGGTGCTCGTAATGTTTAGCCACTAACTTCTTGCTCTCAAACAAGTAGTCGCCACACGCCTTGTAGCCTAATTCAAGGAAAGGCTTCGCTAGTGTTTCAATACCCAAAGGAGCAACATTGAAAGTTCGCAGTGCAATGTGATCATTAATCAGCGCTTCGTCTTCTTTCAGCAAGTGATGCACTTTCTCAGCCGATGGACAAAGCCTGTGAATGTAATCGTCCCAAAGTGATTTAAAGAGTAGATCGGGCGTCATGGTGACTCCTTGTCAGAGGTTCTAGCAAGCTAGTAATTTGGATTAGAAAGGGAGAGGCTGAGACACAGAGTCAGCAGCCATCAGCCTGTGACATACTTTTTCTATTATTATCTACCGCCCAATCTAGGTGTCGGACGTGGTGGAAAAGGGAAGCGATAACACCACCTCCCTATTTCAAGCTTAACGTATGAGTCTAAGACTCATTAGCCTAAATTAAAGCTCAATACCCGGGCTAAACGTTGCTGGAAGTTGAGTTTCGCCACCTTCCATTGAGGCCATAGGGTAAGCACAGTAGTCCGCCGCATAATAAGCACTTGGGCGTAGGTTGCCTGAAGCACCCGGACCACCAAATGGTGCATCACCACTTGCGCCTGTTAGCTGACGGTTACGGTTAACAATACCCGCACGGATATGGTCAACGAAGTATTCCCATTCAGAATCATCTGTTGATACAAGACCCGCAGACAAACCAAAACGTGTATCATTAGCCAGTTCAACCGCTTGCTCTAGTGACTGGTAACGAACCACTTGCAGTAATGGACCGAAGTACTCTTCATCTGGCAATTCAGCAATGTTGGTTGCATCGATAATACCCGGAGAAACAAACGCCGCTTCACCCGCTTTTGCTTCGACTAGGCTGACACCACCTAGCGATTGCAGATTCGCTTGCGCGTCCAGAATGAACTTAGCCGCAGCTTCAGAGATTTGTGGGCCCATGAAGGGTGCTGGCTCAGCGAATGGCTGATCAACACGAATCTTCAAGGTAGCAGCAACGAGCTTATCCAGCAGTTGATCGCCCTTCTCTCCAACGGGAACATACAAGCGACGTGCACATGTACAACGTTGGCCCGCACTGATGAAAGCAGATTGGATAATGGTATAAACCGTCGCGTCAGCATCACCAAATTGGTCACTGATCACCATAGGGTTATTACCACCCATCTCTAGCGCCAGCATCTTGCCCGGTTGGCCCGCGAATTGACGGTGAAGGATATGACCGGTATTAGCACTACCTGTGAACAGCACGCCATCAAGACCTTTAGCATCGGCCAGTGCGATACCTGTCTCTTTAGCACCTTGTACTAGGTTGATTACGCCAACAGGAAGACCCGCTTCTTGCCATAGTTTCATCGCAAACTCACCCGTCCAAGGTGTCTGCTCTGAAGGCTTAAATACCACGGTATTACCCGATAGCAGCGCAGGAACAATATGACCGTTTGGTAGGTGACCCGGGAAGTTATAAGGACCAAATACCGCCATCACGCCCAATGGACGATGACGCAGTACAATCTGGTTGCCTGCCGCTTCACGTGAAGCTTCACCAGTACGCTCATGGTAAGCACGGATTGAGATAGCAATCTTGCCCGCCATTGCGCCCGCTTCAGTGCGAGTTTCCCAAATCGGTTTGCCCGTCTCTTTAGCGATGATTTGCGCAATTTCTTCGCTGTTCTCTTTAACTTTCTCAGCAAAGTTCAACACGATCGCTTCACGCTCTGCAAAGCTCAGTTTTTTCCAAACCAAGAAGGCTTCACGAGCTGCTGCTACTGCAGATTCAACCTGTGCTGGTGTTGCGCTATCACCCTGCCACACTACTTCATTGTTGTATGGGCTTACTGATGTCATGGCGTCACCTTGACCTGCCACCCACTGTCCTGCTATCCACTGAGTCATACTTCTATCCTTAAAATCTTCGACAGATAATCGCCGCTCTTACTGAGCCAACATGCGAACGAATTCGCCTTCTTTTACTTCAAGAGCGCTTGCTACTTCAGATGATAAAATCACTGTGTCGCTTGCTTGGTCATACGCACCTTTCGCGGCTACTGCGCGGAAGTTCTCAAACGAGGTATTACCAATTAGGAAGTCTTTAGAGCTAGAGTGCTCTGCAATTTGAACCTGCGCTCGAATTGAGTAACGCACAGATTCGATGTTTCTTAGGTCACACTCAACCGTTGGGCCTGCATCAAAGATGTCGACATAACCACGGTTGGTGAAGCCTTCACGTTCCAGCAACTTAAGTGCAGGGCGCGTATTGTCATGTACCTCTCCGATCACCGCTTGAGCTTCTTTGCTCAGTAGGTTGACGTAGATAGGTAGCTTAGGCATTAGGTCTGCAATGAAGCCTTTTTTACCAATACCGGTTAGGTAATCGGCAAGCGTGAAATCAATCGAGAAGAAGTGCTCTTGCAGCCATTGCCAGAAAGGAGAGTTACCTTCTGCATCTGATACACCACGCATCTCAGCAAAAATCGTTTTCGAGAAACGCTCTGGGTGCTCAGACATAATCAAGAAGCGACACTTAGACATCAGACGACCATTCAATCCACCACGGAAAGCCGGGCGCAAGAACAGTGTGCAGATCTCACTGCATCCGGTGTAGTTATTACCGAAAGTCAGCAGCTTCACGACGTTATTTACGCCAAGCTTCTGCGATGAGTGAACCACCTTGCTGATGTGGTAAGAGTAGAACGGGACATCCCAGCCGATTGAAGCTTCGATACCTGTCGTACCTGCAACCTCACCAGTTTCGGTATCAAAGCCAACCATTAGGTAGCCTTCATCACCGGGTTCAGTCACGTCTTGTTTGGCAAAGCTGTATTCAGAGTGAGTAATACGGTTAGTTAACAGTTCTTCGTTAACCGGAAGAGATGTGAATCCGTGACCAGATTCAACCGCGCAGGTATGCAGCGCATCGTAATCAGATAATTTTATTGGGCGAACAACTAGCATCAATATTCCCTCCAGATGCAAAATAGGCCCAAAACCAGAAGCTTGGGCCTTTAGCAGAACGTCATGGGATCGCTCTATTGGCGATCATTCCTATGACGCCGCTCAGGCTAAACTAGCGTAGCGATTGCTTTGTCTAGTTTCGATAAGCCTTCTTCAATTTCTTGTGTAGTAATAACCAGTGATGGCGTGAAACGAACCACGTTTGCACCCGCAACCAGTACCATCAAGCCTTGTTCGCCTGCTGCTACTAATACGTCACGTGCACGGCCTTGCCACTCTTCGTTAAGCGCAGCACCGAGTAGTAGGCCTTTACCACGAACTTCACTGAAGATTTGGTACTTATCGTTAATCTTAGTAAGACCATCACGGAACAATGCTTCACGCTCTTTCACGCCAGCTAATGTTTCAGGTTGGCTAACCACATCAACAACCGCTTCTGCAACAGCACACGCCAGTGGGTTACCACCGTAAGTAGAGCCGTGAGTACCAACTTTTAGATGTGTCGCCAGTTCAGAAGTCGTCAGCATTGCACCGATAGGGAAACCACCACCCAGTGATTTCGCCGTGCTCAAAATATCTGGTGTTACACCTAGACCTTGGTAAGCGTAAAAGTTACCAGTTCGACCATTGCCCGTTTGCACTTCATCAAAGATAAGCAGCGCATTGTGTTTATCACACAGTTCACGAACTGTGTTCACGAATTCAGAGGTTGGCGAGATGATACCGCCCTCGCCTTGCAGAGGTTCCATCATGATTGCACAAGTGCGATCAGAGATGTGCGCTTCTAGTGCTGCAATATCGTTGTAAGGCAGGTGAGTAACGTCGCCCGGTTTAGGACCGAAACCATCAGAGTAAGCTTCTTGACCACCTACAGTTACGGTAAAGAAAGTACGACCGTGGAAACCTTGTTTGAATGCAATGATTTCAGATTTCTCAGGACCGTGAACGTCCGCCGCCCAACGACGAGCTAGCTTCAATGCTGCTTCATTCGCTTCTGCGCCAGAGTTGGCAAAGAATACTTTTTCTGCAAAACATACGTCGGTTAGCTTCTTCGCTAGACGCAGTGCAGGTTCGTTGGTCATCACGTTACTTAGATGCCAAATCTTGTTTGCTTGCTCGGTAACAGCATTAACCATTGCTGGGTGACAGTGACCCAAACAGCTCACGGCGATACCACCAGCAAAGTCGATATACTCTCGGCCTTGTTGGTCCCAAACGCGTGCGCCTTCCCCTTTTACTGGGATCATTTCCATTGGGTTATAACAAGGCACCATCACCTCATTAAACAGACTACGTTCTACTTTATTTTCCACTGTCATCGTACATTCCTTCTCGATACCGCAAGCTTCGCAAATAAGCGTAATGGTTCATAAGTGAGACAAAGATATTTTGTCTCGCCATAATCCCGCTGCAGCATTATATTTACATTTAATTAACCTTTTCAATAGTAGATTATTCTTTAGCCATCCCTTACAACCAGCTAAACGTCACTACCTATGACTATTTATGCATCAATTAATCTGTTTTATGAAGCTTTTTTTACCTAAACGTATAACCAGAAACAGCAAAGCCTTACTGGCATTGCGGTATATTGGGTTCGAGACGAAATAACGCGAATAATTTTGCATAGGCTAAAAACTTAGCCTGACGAGGGAGAAATGTTACAAAAAGTGATCGGCGTCAGAGGGATGAAGACGCGTAGCGCCCGAATTTAAACGCTTAACGGGTAATGGAATACGTTAAACTGGCTTATTTAGACGGAGAAAGGGGCAAATTTAAACACTCAGCGTGCTAGGAAGTTAGCGAGAAGCTGGTGTCCTTGCTCTGTTTTAATCGATTCAGGGTGAAATTGGACGGCATCAATCGGCAAGGTTTTATGTTGATAACCCATGATCTCATCCATTCTGCCATCTTCAAATTCTGTCCAAGACGTCAGCTCAAAACAGTCTGGTAATGTGCCGTTTTTCACCACTAGGGAATGGTAACGTGTCACAGTCAGAGGGTTATTGAGACCTTGAAAAACGCTCTTACCGTTATGACGGATCGGTGAGGTTTTACCATGCATCACTTGTCTGGCTCTCACCACTTCACCACCAAAGACTTGAGCAATGGCTTGATGACCAAGACACACACCTAAGATCGGCAGCTTACCAACGAAGTGTTCAATCACCTGTAGCGAAATTCCCGCATCATCGGGCGTACATGGACCCGGCGAGATAACAAGATGGCTAGGATTTAGCGCTTCGATGCCCGCTATATCAATCTCATCGTTGCGAACAACTTTTACAGTTACCCCTAACTCACAGAAATACTGATACAAGTTATAGGTAAAAGAGTCGTAGTTATCGATGATAAGTAACATGGGTCGAAATCGTTTGCTAAATACTAAAGGATTGGGGGATATAGGGGCGGTATTGTGCAATACCCATGGCGAAAGGCAAGTGGAAACTGCATTTAGTCAATAATTAAGGCCAACCTAAGTTGACCTTAATTGTTTACAGATAGCGTTAAGTTATCTGAATTGGCTTACTTGTATGGCAAGCCAATCTATTTGTGATTGAGCTATTTGCGACGGCGCCACATTGCTAAGCCAAATAGTGACATCAGAGCACCGAAGCCAAATGAACCGCCCACTCTTAGCTCAAGAACTGCAGGATCATGATCCGATGAACGGAAGTGATCTTGGTATTTAGGTAGATCGCCTTTGTACTCTTCGTTGTAGTCAAATAACGTCGATTCGCCACCGTTAATGTGCCAATCGGTAGCATCGACAACCCTATCTTTCAGGCTGTCACTGATCAACAAGTGGTCCAAAGCGCCCACTTCGTCGTTGTATGAGTAGCTCCAGCTGTCTGGGTGCTTTTGAGCCACAGCATTAATGTAACCGTAATTCTTCGTAATCACCGCACCACTATCACCAAACTGCTCAACACCATCAATGAAGGTATCACGAGCTGCTTTGATTTGCTTACCGTATTTCTCTTCCGAGTAATCCGTTAGCACCAGCATTGGATCTTCCATTCCGTACGAGTTCATGTCACCCAGAATCACTTTATGGCCTTTGATGCCGTCTAGCGCTTCACCTAATGCAACTGCCGCAGCAACACGGAAGTTCTCACATGAACCTTGCTTATCGGCATCAACGCCACCTTGGCCGCCCTGCTCAACCGGTGCCGCATCTTCCCAGCACTTTGAACCTTTCGATTTAAAGTGGTTGATCGCTACGGTGAGTTTCTCTTTGGTGCCTTTAACCTTAAAGGTTGGCGCCAATGAATCACGTTGGTAGTTCTTACCGTCTTCAATCACCTTGCCCGAATCGTCTAACACCTCTGGTGCTTGTTGGCTTGGCATCGCGATAACACGGCTGTCTTTAAGCTTAACCACCTTCTTACGGTAGATAACACCCGTTGTAATAACGTCAGTACCAATCGAGTCCATCTCGTCGGTTACGCCATCTTCGTTCGAGTCGACAGCCACAAAGGTATAACGGTCTTTCTTATGTTCAATACGGTCATTCAGTTGATTCACAAGCTGTTGAATTGCCGAGCCTTCACCAAAGCCGTTGTTCTCAATTTCCATCAAACCAATGATGTCTGCATCTAAGCGAAGAATCGCGTTCACAATCTTCTCTTGCTGCATCTCAAACTCAGTGATGGTGTTCGCGCCACGGTTGTTACCGTGCTGATTCGCGTCGCCACCAAATGGGGAATTAAAGTAGTTCAATACGTTGAAGGTCGCGATACGTAGATCGCCTTCATCCATGTCTGGTTTGTCGGTACGCGGATCGTTACGAACGAAGTTTTCAGCAGAAATCTGGTTGGTCGTAATTAAACGATACTCACCGTAGCTGTAGGTCAACACGCCTTCTAGGCCAACAATGGTGTCATCAATGCGGATGTAATCTTCTGTTGAACCGTCTTGGTCGATATCAGTGCGGCCAAAATCTGGATAAAAAGGGACTTGTCCATCAGCCGCTTTTTGATCGGTTTCAACGAAAAGACGGCGGTCGGCGTTGTCTTCCGTTTGCTGCTTCGCTTCGTCAGATCCCGCGGTGAAAAGCTGGTTCGGCTGCATGTTAATACGCTCATGCGCCAGTACCATGTTGTTACGACGACCTGCGTAGTCATAACCAAAAGTACGTGTCACACGCATGTCTAGTGCTTCGGTTGTTTTCACCAACATGCCTTCGTAGCGTTCAAGCGTTGCAGCGAAGTTCTCATCACTGTCTAGCGCTTCTATCGCCGTCGCTTCAGGTGCTTGCTGCTCGCCCTGCTTGAGCCATTGGTTGTTTTCAACTTTCAGCTGAGTGTGGCTGTAGTATTCTTGAACCTTGCCTTTCACACACACTACATCACCGGCTACTAGCTCTGAGCTCGACTGGTTGGTATGAATAAATAGACCCTCAGAAGTGCTTGAGTTGAAATCATCCTCAAGTGCTTGCAGGTAGAAGCCTTTGGTTAGGCCTGTTGTCACCGCACTTACCACACCTTTGACGAAGTATTCATCGTCGGTGATGTACGGATAGCCATCAATGAACGGTGATGTTGCGCCTTCACCTTGGATTTCTTGAATGGTGGTGAATACTGGGTCAGAGCCATCTTGTGTACAAGTGAACGCTTCTGGCAGTTCAACACTGTCTAGTGAACCTAGGCCTTCAATACTGTCTTTTGGTAGCGATACCCATTGTGAAGCATCAAACGTCGCAGAAGATGTTTGTGTCGCACGAACCAAAGTAACATCTTTGCCCCAGTCCACATCGCCCATCAAACCAACAACATCATGTACCGACCCATCTGAATTCAAGATAGCCAGCGGGTCGTCACCGTTATGATTGGCGATAGAGGCATTAATAATGTCAGCTTGAGCTTTAATCTCATCACTCGCACTAGAATGTGCGACCACGAGTACTTCACCGGGTGCTAAAACGTGGCCATCTAAAGGTAAAGTGGCACCCCATGATCCGTTGCCATTGGCAGATTTCGCCAATGAGTAACCATCTAAACTAATGCTGCTATCGCCACTATTGGCAATCTCAACCGCTTTGTTATAGCTGCCGCCTTCCACATATTGTGAAATAAACAAATCAGCGTGTGCGCTTGTAGTTAACAAGCTACCAATTGCCACTGCTAGCAATGAAGGTTTGTGTAAAAGAGCCATCCGTTTCACCTGAGTTCATCGAGTTATAGTCACTGCCATCTATGGGCAGTCATGTATTTTGTGGTAACTATCAGGTTTATTTATGAAAGGAATAAGTCAGTTGGCAAGAAAATGAGGAACTTATCACTTTGGAATCATCAATTGTTTGGCACGTTATATATTTCCAACATATATAGAAACGAGTTTGATTTTATAAAGCTTGAGGGTGTCAAATAAGATCATCTGCACAGCATTAATGCTACGGGTGTGCTAGCTAAATACTGCGTAAATTATCAATTCAAACAAAGGGTTTGTGGGGAAGGCAAATGGAATGGGCATGAAAAAGCCCAAAGTAAACAGCAGCTACTTTGGGCTCAAATTCTCAAGCGAGTTATGTTAGTTCACCCTATGGGCGAGTAACAAAACCTACTGCTTCGTATGCTTTTTTCAGTGTCACTGCAGCACGCTCAGAGGCTTTTTCAGCACCGGATTTCATTACTGCGTCCATGTAAGCACGGTCAGCACGGATACGGTGGTATTCAGCTTGAATCGGCTCAAGCATCTCAACCAATGCTGCGCCTACATCTTTCTTAAACGGACCGTACATTTCAACGCCTTGGTACTGCGCTTCGATCTCTTCGAACGTTTTACCCGTCGCTGCAGAGTACAGACCCATTAGGTTAGAGATGCCCGCTTTGCTTTCCCAATCGTGAGCAATGCGTGGTGGTGTTTCTGCATCGGTTTGCGCTTTGTTGATCTTCTTGATGATCGACTTAGGCTCTTCTAACAGAGTAATCACGTTCTTACGGTTGTCGTCCGACTTAGACATCTTCTTCGTCGCGTCTTGCAGGCTCATTACACGTGCATTCACTGTTGGAATGTAAGGTTCTGGTACTTGGAAGATTGGCGTTTCAGGACCGTAGATGTTGTTGAAGCGAGTTGCGATATCACGCGCTAGCTCTAGGTGTTGTTTCTGGTCGCTACCTACAGGCACTTGGTGAGCACCGTAAAGCAGGATGTCTGCAGCCATCAACACTGGGTAGTCGTATAGGCCTACGTTTACGTCGTTTGAGTGACGTGCAGACTTATCTTTAAACTGAGTCATACGGCTCAGTTCACCCATTTGCGTGTAACAGTTAAGAAGCCAACCAAGTTGAGCATGCTCTGGTACGTGTGACTGAACAAATAGCGTGCTCTTCTTTGGATCAACACCGACAGCAAGACAGATTGCTAGTGCGTCTAGAGTCGCTTCATGCAGTGCTTTCGGGTCTTGGCGAACCGTAATTGCGTGAAGGTCTACAACACAGTATTGGCAATCGTAATCATCTTGCATCTGTTGCCATTGACGTAGAGCACCCAAGTAGTTACCGATACTTAGTTCACCAGATGGTTGAACACCACTCAATACGATGGGCTTGCTCATGGTTTTAATTCCTTTGCTTATTCGCTAAGTTTATTGATCGCTTAGCTTCTTAACTTAAATATAGAAAAGCCGCACAGCTCTTCTGTACGGCTCATCCAGTGTACTCATTGATAAGTATTTTGCTAGTAGGTTAGCTAACTTTTGTCCGCTTTATGCTGAAACTAGAACGACATCTAGTAATTGCGCGACGTTATCCGCGACATAGTCAGGGTTTGATGCTGAAATCGGCTCGCCGTGGTTATAACCGTAAGTCAGGCCAAACGAGTGACAGCCTGCATTCTTAGCCGCTTTAATATCGTTGCTTGAATCGCCAACCATCAGCATCTCTTCCGCTTTAACATTGTGCTTTTCTAGCAACCAGTTCAGCGCGACTGGGTTCGGTTTTTTCTCTGGGAAAGAGTCGCCACCCAACACATCAACAAAGTACTTATCGATACCGTGTTGCGCCAGAACGTCTGGTACAAACTTTGAAGGCTTGTTGGTGACCAGCGCCATAGTGAAGCCAGCTTTATCCAGCTCAGCCAACGTCTCTTTAACCGATGGGTAAAGGTGACTCAGCTTGTGACCGCCCTGCTCATAGAAATCATCAAACAGGATGCGCGCTTTTTTTAGTAGCTCTGGCTCTAGGCTTGGGTCAACCGTCAGGTTACGGCTGAGTGAACGTCCGATAAGAACATCAGCACCATTACCTACGTAGTCGCGAACTTGTTCTTCGCTCACTGAAGGGAAGCCTAACTCCTGACAAGCTTGGTCAGCAGCAACGGCCAAATCAGGCACGCTGTCTAACAAGGTTCCATCCAAATCAAAGGCGATCAGTTTTATTGAGCTTAATGACATCTTACTTTCCTATTTATTATGTTCGTCTTATGAGTTGAGCTATAAGACGTAAAAAAGGGGCAAATTAGCCCCTTAATATTCAATCTATCTGTAGTTTTACGATTATGCGTTTACTTTTGCAAGCTCTGCACGCATCTCATCAATCACTTCTTTGTAATCTGGTTGATTGAAGATAGCTGAACCCGCAACGAACATATCTGCGCCCGCTTCTGCGATTTCACGGATGTTATCCACCTTCACGCCGCCATCAATCTCAAGGCGAATGTCACGGCCTGACTCATCAATCAGCTTGCGAACAGCACGCAGTTTATCTAGCGTGTGAGGAATGAAAGATTGACCGCCGAACCCTGGGTTCACAGACATCAGTAGAATCATGTCTACTTTGTCTAGGATGTAATCTAGGCAAGAAAGCGGCGTTGCAGGGTTAAGAACCACACCCGCTTTACAGCCGTGCTCTTTGATTAGCTGTAGAGTGCGATCGATGTGCTCTGATGCTTCAACGTGGAAGGTAATCATTGATGCGCCGGCTTTAGCAAACTCAGGCACGATGCTGTCTACTGGCTTAACCATAAGGTGAACATCGATAGGAGCCGTAATACCGTAGTCGCGCAGCGCTTTACAAATAGGCGCGCCAAAAGTCAGGTTAGGTACGTAGTGGTTGTCCATCACATCGAAGTGCACAACGTCGGCACCGGCTGCGAGTACTTTTTCTACGTCTTCACCAAGACGAGCAAAATCTGCAGACAAAATCGATGGAGCGATTAGAAAATCTTTCATACCAAACCTCTTAAGAGTGAGTAAATTGCGAATATCACCGCCTTGGTGACATCTCATACACAAATACAAGACTCAATCCCAAGACTATTTGGTGTGCAATTCTACCTAAGCGCCTAAGCAGATCCTAGCAGTTCGAAAGATTAGTTTAAGAAAGTATCCGTTGGTCACTCAATTTAATGAGTTTGGCGGATATTCTGACCATTACTGTTCCGCTGATGCGTGCTGCTGGTTTTTCTCTTTATGGAAAAGCGCCAATAGCTCATCAACTTTATTACGGCCAGCGCCATTGCGGCTGATGGTACGTTTCACCTTAACCACGTTCAACTCCGCACCATGATATAAGCGACGAGTTAATGTCGTATCGTGGTTTGAAATCAAAACAGGAATACCGCGTTCCATCGCTGCTTTTTCAGCAACATCCGCCAGTGCAGCTTGGTCATCTAAGCTAAAGCCATTACCTGCGTAAGAGGTAAAGTTAGCCGTGTTCGACAATGGTGCGTATGGAGGATCGCAGTAAACCACACAGCCTTTGCGCGCGCGGCTAAAGGTTTCATGGTATCCCTCACAGACGAAGGTGGCCTTTTTCGCTTTCTCGGCAAAAAACTCCAGCTCAGCTTCTGGGAAGTAAGGTTTTTTATAAGAACCAAATGGAACGTTAAAACCGCCCTTCTTGTTGTAACGACATAGGCCATTGAAGCCAAATCGGTTCATATACAAGAAAGCCAACGAACGATACATGACGTTATCTGTACCATTGAACTCAGCGCGAATATCTAAGAAGGCTTCTTTGCGGTTGTTCTCAGGACAGAACCAGCGCTTCGCTTCCGTGATATAAGTTTCAGGATCGGTTTTAAGTAGGTTGTACAGGTTGATAAGATCGGGATTGATATCTGCAAGCAGGTATTGTTCAAAGTCAGTATTCAGAAATACTGAGCCGGCACCGACAAACGGTTCTACCAATTTACGAGCAGGTGGCAGGTGACGTTGGATGTCTTCAACTAGGCCATATTTACCACCAGCCCATTTTAGAAAGGCACGCTGCTTTTTCATTTACTGCTCTATCTATCAACTCAAAAATAAGGCTGCGGAATGTAACATATTTTGAGGCTAAGCTCAGGGTTATTTCGCACGTTCTATCTCTCGATGTACTTGATTCATCGATTTTGCCCAAGGTTCCAACTGTTGAAGTGGTTTTGATAACGCACTTACCGCGTCTCTCGCCACTTGAATCGTTGGGTAATCTTGATAAGTGATAATAAACCACTTGGTGTCGTTGCGAAGTGTTGGGTAAATACGAACCTTGTTCTCAAGGTCATACTCTTCAATGAAAGATTGTACGTCTTCCAATGAGGTCATCGCACTCAACTGCAAGGTATAAGCTCGCGGCGAGATAGCTTGTAACTCTTCGCGAGAAAATGAGAATGTGATTTTCTTAGTCGGTGGCGTGGACTGGGTTAGGTCTGCTGCTTCATCGCCTGAAGGTTGTGACTCCACTTTGTCTGCATCTGACTGCGAACTCACCGCGGCACCTGTGTTTTCTTCAACAGCAGCATCAATCGCACTGGTATCGGCACTTTCAGGTTTATCATCAAGCAAGGCATCAACCACATCAGAGGTGATTACGACACGCTGCTGATCTTGTGTTGCCTCACCAACACTGGCTGTCTCTTCAACCACAACCGGTGGCAAAGAAGAGCTGTCGTCATCAGCACCCTGGTAACTCATGTCAGCTTCGGCTTCAGAATCGTCGATTCCTACTTGCTCGGTACCACTTTCCACTTCAAAAGTTGGGATAGCTGTCTGTTCAATCGGAGCGATAAGAGATTGCGCTTTATCGTCAGGGGTTGGTTGACTGAACATCCACCAATAGCCACCACCAATTAAAATCAACAGCAAGGCCACCACAATCGCGATATTGATGGGTGAGCCAATAATTGAGCGAATAATAATCCTTTTTTCCACTTTCAATTCTCCTAAAGCCATTAACTCACCGGGCAGAGGTTGCGCTTTATTAAACGCACGTCGCACGCGAGTTTCAGACTCATCATCAACATATCGAATCACCAGTGATTCAAAGAAATGTTCAGCTTCTGGTTGCGAAAGGTCATCGATCTCAAGATCGATAGGCTTGTGTTGTTGACCGTAACTCAAACGCGTTAATAACGTATCTAAGTGGCCAGGTTCCGAGAAGAGAACGATATTGATCGTCCATTGAGGGTTTGATTGAGCTTCCAGTACCAACATCCATAATTCGGATACCAATAGCTCAGAAAGTCGTTGGGCATCATCAACGACGATAACCACATTACACGGCTCTCCATCCAGTAACCTTGTTAGGCTATCTGATAAAGAATCATGTTGATTAAACAGGGGATCAGAAACAATTTGGCTAAGAATAAGCGCGCGACGTTGTTGATCGTCTTGGCTTGGGTGACAAAGCAGTAAACACTGATTTTTTTCTGTCGACCATGCTTCAAGATAACGCTGAGCCAACCAAGATCGGCCAGAGCCAGTTTTGCCAGCCACCGTCACAAGGTTTGAACCAAAGTTAGTCAAAAGCTGTAAGCGCTCTAGCAGCTCAACTTGAGATTCTAACTCTAATACTCTTAATTCATGAGCCAAACTCATTGGGGATCCCTACTGATAAGATCGATCAGTAAAACGCTTCAGTTGCCTAGAGTTTAGCTAGGCAACCTCACAACCAAATTTAAAGAGTACGGCAGAAATCGATCGCTTGTTTAATGATGTCTTGAGGCACATCAGCAACCACTTCAGCAGTACCAATACTTGTTGGTAATACCAAACGCAACTGACCAGACAGCACTTTTTTATCGCGCATCATGTGCTTCATAAAGTCTTCAAAAGACATGCTTTCTGGCGTATGAATTGGTAGTTTCGCATTCTTGAGTATAGAAATAATTCGCTCAAGTTGCTGCTGAGAGATCAGTCCCTGTAATTGAGCTGTTTTAGCTGCCATTACAGTGCCTGACGACACAGCTTCACCATGTAGCCAATTACCATAGCCTAGTTCTGCTTCAATCGCATGACCAAATGTATGACCTAGGTTCAATAACGCTCTGATTCCTGACTCTTTTTCATCTAGAGCCACCACTTCAGCCTTAATTGCACAACAACGAGCAATCGCGGTAATCAGTGCTTCTTCATCAAGTTGATAAAGTTTCTCTAGATTCTGATCCAACCAATCAAAGAAGGCTTCATCGTAAATGATGCCGTATTTGATCACCTCAGCAATGCCCGCTGCAAACTCACGCTCTGGAAGCGTTGATAAACAGTTGGTATCGATGATCACAGATTTCGGTTGGTAAAAAGCGCCGATCATATTCTTACCAAGAGGATGGTTTACTGCGGTTTTACCACCAACAGAAGAGTCCACTTGAGAAAGAAGGGTCGTCGGGATTTGAATGAAATCAATACCGCGCTGGTAACAAGAGGCAGCAAAACCGACCAAGTCACCGATTACACCACCGCCTAAAGCAATCACCACCACATCGCGGCTGTA
This sequence comes from Vibrio sp. 10N.261.46.A3, assembly GCF_041472995.1. Taxonomy (NCBI): domain Bacteria; kingdom Pseudomonadati; phylum Pseudomonadota; class Gammaproteobacteria; order Vibrionales; family Vibrionaceae; genus Vibrio; species Vibrio sp. 10N.261.46.A3. The sequence goes on from NZ_JBFRRH010000006.1 coordinate 33,868, forward strand.
ATTTCCTTCAAGCATGTAGCTCATCACTGAATTGAACGTTTCAAGGGTTTTGTACTGTTCACCGTCTGGCAGCTCGAGAAGAGATGTCTGACAGCCGACTTGATCCAATAGCGATAAAATTTTATCAGCATAAAGAGGCGCTACTGTCACATTACTGATAACAACAACTTTCTGCTTACCTGATAAAAAAGAAAGGTACGCCGGGTCTTCAAATAACCCGGCGCCAATAGAGATAGGGTAGCTACGCTCAGCTAGATTGACCGTAATCCGTTCCATGGGTTTGCTCTCCGAAAAAATGAACTTAACGTTCTTCTAGCATTTTTACGATCTGGTTGGCTACCACTTTTGCACTTTGGTCGTCAGTACGAACTGTGTAGTCCGCCACTTCTTCGTATAGTGCGTTGCGAGATACAGCTAGATCTTCTAGCACATCACGCGGGTTGTCTGTTTGAAGTAGAGGGCGTTTCTTGTCGCGGTTAGTGCGAGCAAGTTGCTTTTCAATTGTTGTCTCTAGGTATACAACAATGCCTCGTGCAGATAGACGGTTACGGTTTTCTTTGCTCAACACTGAACCACCACCTGTCGCAAGAACAATACCTTGTTCTTCTGTCAGATCATTGATTACAGATTCTTCGCGCTTACGGAAACCTTCTTCGCCCTCAACATCAAAAACCCATGCGATGTCTGCGCCAGTGCGCTCTTCGATCACAGTGTCAGAGTCTAGAAACTCCATATGAAGTTGGGAAGCTAGGTGTCTACCAATTGTACTTTTGCCGGCGCCCATTGGGCCAACAAGAAAAATATTGCGTTTCTCAGCCATGTTTTTAGCAGTAATTTACAACGTTAATTCAATGACATCGCCACAAGGTAGGTCAGTACAAGTACTGAAATTAAAAGGCCCGTGGCACCGATTCCTCACAGATAATTCGTGATAAGACCCGAAATTATCAAGGTTAGGTGCCACTAATGCAACTTTATTTTTAATCTAATTGTTCATTACTGAATCACAACTTTGGGTGTGACAAAAATAAGTAGTTCACTTTTACCCACATTTTCATAGCTGCGACGGAACAATGCGCCCAAAACTGGCAGGTCTCCCAACAGAGGAACTTTATCCACTGTACTGCTCACGCTGTGCTGAAATATCCCGCCAAGCACGACAGTTTCACCATTATTAACAAGTACTTGCGTTCCTATTCTTTGCGTGTCAATTGCGACCGCTTCACCGGTTCCGGTTTTTACCACTTGCCCTGGCCTATCTTGAGTCACGCTCAAATCCAATACCAAACGATTGTCGGGTGTGATCTGCGGTGTCACCTTAAGACTCAATACCGCTTTCTTAAATGCGACCGACGTAGCGCCACTTGAAGATGACTCCAGGTAAGGAATTTCAGTACCTTGCTCAATATAAGCGGGCTTTTTATTGGTGGTGATTAAGCGTGGGCTGGAAATGATTTCAGCTTTTGACTCTTGTTGCAGTGCCGACAGTTCAAGATCGAGTAAGGTATCTGAGCCCAGTTTGGCCACCTGAAACGCAATACTCGAGGCGTTCGGCGATGTTGCCCCTAAATTAACGTTGAGATAGTCATCAATCACGCTGCTGCCGCTATCGTCGTCATACGGCGTAATCGCTGATGGGTGGTTGCCTTCGATTGAACCACCAACGGTGAAGCTTCCGTTGGTTGATGAAACGCCCCAGCGCACGCCAAGCTCATCAAGATTACCCTCAGTAACCGTGACAATACGTGCCTCTATCTGTACTTGCTTCACGGGAATATCTAACGATTCAATAATGCCTCTGATCACTGCAATGTTTTCTTCCAATTCACGAATGAGCAGTGAGTTGGTGCGCTCATCAATGGTAATTGAACCACGATCGGACAACATGCTGACCGCACCTTCACCGCCAATCATGTCAGCAATATCGGTGGCTTTTGCAAAATTAATCTTGATGATTTCCGATTTAAGCTCCCCTAACTCCTCTTCTAAGCGAGATTTTTCTAACGCTTGTTGCTCTCTAAGATCAAGCTCCGCTTTCGGCGCGACCAAGATAACATTGCCATCAACACGCTTATCCAAGCCTTTAACTTGCAAGATAATGTCGAGAACTTGCTGCCAAGGTACGCCATCTAAGCGTAACGTCAGGTTTCCGGCTACCGAATCAGACACCACGAGATTGAAGTCGTTGTAGTCGGCAATCAACTGCAGAACATTTCGTACTGGGATATCCTGGAAGTTAATCGATATCAGCTTGCCCTCTTTCTCTAGAACGCTTTTTTCTTTGGTCGCCTCATCGATAACCGGCTTGCTGATCACCACCTCAATAAAGCGCCCCTTTAGGTTGTATTCATACTGATAGTCATTGCTAATCGTCGCTAGAAGCCGAGTACTTGGTGTCTCTTTATAGACTTCAATGCCTTCAACCAAGGTAGCGAAGTCTTTCACATCCAATAGGTAGAGCTTGTCATCATCAACCTGAGTGTTGATTAACTCGATACTTAATCCTTCTTGAGCACGTTGAACATCCACCACAGCGGTGCTGGTCGCCAGCTCAATGATGATGACGGCGTCTTTATCTTTGTTCACCCTAAAATCAATATTCTCTAATTTGTTCGGTAAGCTCTCGGCATGACTGAGCACGCTAACAACCAACATCACAGACACAGCAAAACCTTGTAGAGCCTTGCTCACTAATCCACTTATTCCTTTAATCATATTTACATCTCATATCCACATCATGTGACATTGGTTTACTTCAGAGCCAGCCTAACGTTGCGCTTATGCCAACAACCTAAGCCATCTGGAAGAGTTTCATTAATCTGAACGTATTGGCTCGTCACCTTGGTAATTCGGCCATTGTTTAAGCCGATAAACTGGCCTTTCTTGACGTTTACCACGTTGCCTTTGGGTGTTTGCACTAAGCCAAACACGCTTGAGCCACTGCCCATTACGCCTCTTAAACGAAGCTTACTCAGCGGGTACTTCTCTAACTTGCCATTACGAGAACGGGCGCTGGGTTGCCAGCAGTCTTTCTTAACCAAGGGCTGGTTTTGCACAATGGCTTCTTTAGGCAGTTCAAAGGGAGGACGCAAAGATCGGCGCTGATAAGTCGCCGCCGTGAATTCAGTTGCTGGGACAAGTTGCTCGACGTCTTTTCTCGCCTTGGCTTCAACCTGCGCGACAAAGTCTTGCAGTGAGTCTTGATTAGCCTTGCAGCCTGACAACGCAAGCATTAATGCGATTGAGTAAAACGCGCTATTGGGTTTCATCATTGACCTCCGATTTAAACTGGTAGGTATAAGCTCGAACCCTAAAGTGCAGCGTGCTGCTTTCTTGGCTGACTCGCTGCCAATTCACATCATCAAAGCTGATAATACGCGGCAGCTTGGCAATGGCAGCAGAGAAGTCACCAATCTCATGATAGTCACCTGTCAGCTCAATATTAAGAGGCAGTCGATAGAGGAACTCCTTGTTCTGCTTTTGCCCCCAATCAATTCGTGTGAAGGTCAGCGAGTTATCCAAGCCGAGCTCATTCACTGAGGCCAGCATGCTCGCCAACTCCTTTTGAACAGGTAGCTGCTCTAACAAGTAATCGTAACGGCTGGTTAACTCATCCAACTGGCTCTGCAACTTAGGCAAGGCTGCAACCTTGTTGGCCTTTATTCTCAAGGTCGTTTTTAAGGTCTGCTCCTGTTGCTTCATCTGTTTCAGCTCCTCGTCGAGCGGCAGCACATACAGCCAAGTGCCAACACCTTGGATTAACACTATCAACACCAAAATCACGAGAAGCTGAGGCAACAATGGCCATTCGGTGATCTCATCAACATCGAGATCTTGCAAGCTCATCCTGTTTTGCCAACTAATCCGATTTTGAAGGTTAGCCATGATGCACCCCCTTCTCTTTTCTGCTCGCGGTTGTGTTTTCTAAAGACACAGGGCTGAACACAAAAGAAACCTTGAAGGTCTGAAACTCTTTATTGAAGCGCTTGCGATTATGAACGATAGAGTGCATCTCGACCCCTTTCAGGGAATCAGAACGCTCTAGATTGTCCAACATGGTAGCGAGACGAGCAGTACTGTCGCTGATGCCCGACATTTCAATCTCCTGACCATTCATCTTTATTTTGTCGACATACACACCCTCTGGAATCAGCTCCGGCATCAAGTTCATAAAGTCGGTGGTCTTATTGCGGCCAAGCTGCAGCGACTCCACTACATCAAGTCGAGTCAGAATGGCTTTGTGTTCTTGCTCTGCGACTTTTAACGATTGAATTTGTCGGTCGAGCTCAGCAATGTACTGATTGAGGTAATTGAGGCGAGCTTGCTGCTTGGCTTGTTGGTCGTGAAAATAGTGACCAACCACCCATTGCCCTATAAGCGCAATGATGACGCCAAGAATGACCAGATGGATAAAACGCTTCTTGTGCTGAGCTCGAATCTCATCACGCCACGGCAGCAGGTTAATTTGATGCAACATGCTTCTCTCCCTGCCACTTGAGCCCACTCATCGCCATACCTGCCGCGATACCAAAGTGTTGCCAGTCCATCGGCAGTCGGCGTCTCTTGGCGACCTTATTCTCAAACAGAGACAAAGGATTCAATGACTCACAGCTCAGCTGAAAATGACGTTCTAGCTCTTCGGTTACCATCGGAATGCTGGCGCCCTCGCCCATCAGCCAGATCCCAGAGATAGGCTGCTGCGCATTTCCCGATGAATAAAGCTGCAATTGACGCTTGAGCTTCTCAATCAGGTTAACGATGAATTGATGTGTATCTTCCATAGTACCGAACACGCTCTCGATATCATTCGGGTCATCTGAGCTGCGAAGATCTTGAGTGCCAAAGGCGATGTCTTTATAGAAAGGCGCCGAATTCTGCGGGATAACCCCTAGCGAGGTTTGGTCGATTCCAACATCCACCAGCAACCAGTTTTTCTTATCAGGATACAGACGCGAGGCCAATTGCCAGATATTCAGCAATCCATGCGCCTGTGTATCCACCACCACAGGTTTAAAGCCAGCTTTAGTTAATGCATCCGCTCGGCTATCCACCACTTCCTTACGAGTAGCGTATACCTGATAACTGCTTGTCGAACCTTTACCAAATCGTTTGTCTTCCAGCTTTACAAAATCTAAACTCAGCTCCTCGATAGGAAAGGGAGACTGATGGGCGAAGGTTTGATAGATAGAAAACTCTTTTTCTCTGTCTTCTAACTCACTCTCTATTTGCAGTACTTTGCTGATCACTGTGTTATCAGGTACCGAAATGGCGACGTTGCGACAGCCAAAAGGCAGTCCTTTCCTAAGTTCTTTAAGTTTCTTAACAGTTTTCTGATACTCCAAAGTATGGTTAGCTGTAAAAATGTCGTCCGAAATCGGCAGCTCTTTGTATCCCACTAGGGCATACAACTCCCCCACGGGTTTTAGTACCACGGCTTTGATGCTGTGATGATTTATATCTATACCTGTAATTAATGATGAACCCATGTGACCTAGCTCCTGAAGTGCCAAGCATTTCGTTGATTATCTAGGGGTTGTGATTATTAGTTAAATAAGCGTTAATAAACGAAAGCTAAGTTTTTAGCCTAGAGTACAAGGGTTTGCTGCTTATCAGCCTTAACTAATCAGGGATTATCCGGTGAAGTTCATAAAGCGATTATTCATATTTACATTGATTTGCATGATTCTTGGAGTCAGTACAATTTTCGGGTTTTATTATTACGTAAAACCAGAGTTGCCTGATGTTGCCACTTTGCGCGACGTAGAACTCCAAACGCCGATGCAAGTCTTCAGTCAAGACGGTAAGCTGATCTCTCAATTTGGTGAAAAGCGTCGTAATCCAGTCACTTATGACGAGATTCCTCGCCACTTAGTTGAGGCTCTGATTGCCACCGAAGATAGCCGTTTCTATGAACACCCAGGTATTGACCCAATCGGTATCACACGTGCAGCACTCGTGGTTGCCATGTCGGGTTCAGCCAAACAAGGTGCGAGTACCATTACTCAGCAGCTTGCGCGTAACTTCTTCTTATCTAATGAGAAAAAGATCATGCGTAAAATCAAAGAGATCTTTATTGCGATCCACATTGAACAACTTCTTAGTAAAGAAGAGATCATGGAGCTTTACGTCAACAAGATCTTCCTTGGTCACCGTTCGTATGGTTTTGGCGCCGCAGCACGTGTTTACTTCGGTAAGGATCTTCCTGATCTAACGCTAAGTGAAATTGCGACGCTTGCGGGTATGCCAAAAGCACCTTCGACAATGAACCCTATTTACTCTGTTGAGCGCGCGACTAACCGTCGTAACGTTGTATTGCGTCGTATGTTAGACGAGAAATACATCACTCAAGCAGAGTTCGATGACGCTCGTAGCGAAGAAATTATCTCGAAATACCACGGTGCAGAGATCGAACTAAGCGCACCCTATGTTGCTGAAGTTGCACGTGCTTGGATGGTGGAACGCTACGGTGAAGAAGCTTATACATCAGGCATGAAGGTCTACACGACCGTTAATTCGAAACTGCAAAAAGCAGCGAACCAAGCCGCGATTAAGAACCTACTTGGCTACGATGAGCGTCACGGCTACCGTGGTGCTGAAAAAGTATTGTGGCAGACTGCGCAATCAGCGTGGGATCAAGAACAAATCGTTAAACACCTAAAGTCTCAACCAACCTACGGTGACTTAGTCCCTGCTGTTGTTACCGCGGTTGATTCGAAAAGTGCGCAAATTTGGGTTAAGAACCAAGGTGAAGGCACTATCGAATGGCAAGGCATGAACTGGGCGCGTAAATTTCTAACGGATAACCGCCAAGGACCAGCGCCTTCTCAAGCGAAAGAGATTCTGGCTGTTGGTGAGCAAATCTGGGTTCGCCATGAAGCCGTTACCGGTGATGAAGTCTCTGAAGAGCCGACAGAAGAGTCAGCGACGGCAGAATCAGAAACACCGATTGTATGGCGACTAAGCCAAGTACCGAATGCGAACACTGCATTTGTTGCAATGAACCCGAACAACGGCGCGGTATTGTCGATGGTCGGTGGCTTTAACTTTGTACACAACAAGTTCAACCGTGCAACGCAATCTATTCGTCAAGTGGGTTCTGGTATCAAACCATTTATCTACTCAGCGGCGATTGAGAAAGGCTTAACGCTAGCCTCACTGATCAACGATGCACCGATTAACCAATGGGATAAGAGCCAAGGTACCGCATGGCGACCAAAGAACTCGCCACCGACTTACGTGGGCCCAACTCGTTTACGTATTGGCTTAGCTCAGTCTAAAAACGTAATGGCGGTACGTGTACTGCGCGAAGTAGGCCTAGATGATACTCGTAACTACCTAACTCGATTTGGTTTTGATATTGACGAAGTTCCGCGCTCTGAAACTATTGCTCTGGGTGCGGGTAGCTTAACGCCAATGAAGGTAGCACAAGGTTACTCAGTATTCGCTAATGGCGGCTACTACGTTGAACCTTTCTACATCAGCCGCATTGAGACACCATTTGGTGAGACTGAATTTGAAGCGACACCGAAAGTGGTTTGTAAAGACGATTGCCAACAGCAAGTGACCACAGACCCAATGGCGGATGAGTTTGCAGAGCAAGATGTGGATGCCAAAGTACAATACGCACCTCAAGTTATCTCTGAACAGAACGCATTCCTTGTTCGTGAAATGATGTACAGCAACATCTGGGGTGGCGGTGATTGGAGCGCAGGTACGGGGTGGAACGGTACAGGTTGGCGTGCACAGCCGTTGAAGCGTCGTGACATTGGCGGAAAAACGGGTACCACCAACGATTCGAAAGATACTTGGTACAGCGGTTACGGCCCTGGCATGGTTGCAACGGTATGGGTTGGTTTTGATAACCACAACCGCAACCTAGGCAGAACCAAAGCGAACTCAAATCTTGGTAAGAACCAAATTACGGGTGCAGAAGCTGGCGCGAAAACAGCAGAACCGGCATGGGTTGATTTCATGGGTACGGCGTTAGCGGGCGTTCCTGCTGAGCGTAAAGAGATTCCAGAGAACATCGTCCGTGTTCGTATCGACCGTGAAACTGGCTTACTGACCAACAAGTTCGATAGCTCATCAATGTTCGAGTACTTCGAGAAAGGCACAGAGCCAACCGAATACATCACTGAACGTTTCAATGATGACATCTACTCAACCTCATCAGGTGAAGCAGTAGAAGAGCTGTTCTAACTAGGGTTTGTTGAACCTAGTTACATGAACCAATAAAAAGGGTTGATATGCATTCATATCAACCCTTTTTTTATATCTATATCTGACCAGACTAGGCTCTAAACTCAAGCGCTAAGCCGTCTTCTCCAGTTGAGTTCGAATCGTCTCAGCCAGTTGCTCGAAACGTCCCTTCAATGGAGAGCCCGGACGGTAAGCCACGACAATTCTACGTGAAGGTGTTGGATTCACCGCAGGTACGTAACACACACCATCTTTCTGCTTTTCCTTTGGCACCGATAGCTGAGGTAGCAAGGTAATACCCGCCCCCGCCGCGACCATGTTACGCAGCGTTTCTAAGCTGGTTGCCTTAAAGCGCTCATCATCTTTCGCACCCGCAGCAAAACAGAAACCCAAGGCTTGGTCTCTTAAACAGTGACCGTCACCTAGCGCCAGTACAGTTTGTCCATTGAGCTGCAGCATATCGACAGTGTCTTGCTGAGCCCACTCGTGGTCACATGGAACAGCAACACTTAACGGCTCGTCATACACATCAATCTCTTTAAACACCGCCGTTTCATCAACCGCAGCCAGTACCAAGCAATCCAGCTTGCCATCTTCAAGTTGGCTCACTAATTGATGAGTCTGAGCTTCATGCAGATAAAGCTCAAGATCTGGGAAGCTCTCTTTAAGATGAGGAACAATCTTAGGCAAGATGTAAGGACCCACGGTTGGAATAAAACCAATGTGCATTGGCCCCGTCATCGCTTCACCGTGCCCACTCGCCATATCTTTAAAAGTTTTCACTTCATTGAGAATACGCTTGGCTTGTTCAACAAGTTGTAACCCTGATTCTGTAAATATTACCTTCCTTGGACTACGCTCGGTTAACTGAAGTCCAATTTCATCTTCGAGTTTGCGTATTTGACCGCTTAGTGTCGGCTGACTGACAAAGCACGCTTCTGCCGCTTTTCGGAAGTGTTTATGCTCTGCGAGCGCCACCAAGTATTCAAAGTCACGAATGTTCATGATCAGTCTCTTACCTCAGGTTTTAATAAGAACAAGGGTTCTAATAAAAACATTTAAAAGAAAAATGCTCTTGATAGAATTTACCTATCAAAACCATAACATCAAACGATTAGAGCTATCAAAGGATTTATCTAATAATGGGCTCAACGAAACGAAACAGAGCGAAGAAAAACGTTAAGCTCTGATAGAACAAAATTAAAAATACTATTTAAGGAAATCAATATGTTTGCATCTAAAGAAGGTCAATCAATCCCTCAAGTAACATTCCCAACTCGCCAAGGTGATGCATGGGTTAATGTAACGACTGAAGAGCTATTCAAAGACAAGACAGTTATCGTATTCAGCCTACCAGGTGCGTTTACGCCAACATGCTCGTCAAGCCACCTACCTCGTTACAACGAGCTGCACTCTGTATTCAAAGAAAACGGTGTTGATGACATTCTGTGTGTTTCAGTAAACGACACATTCGTAATGAATGCTTGGAAAGCAGACCAAGAAGCAGAAAACATCACATTCATCCCAGATGGTAACGGTGATTTCACAGACGGCATGGGCATGCTAGTTGAGAAAAACGACATCGGCTTCGGCAAACGTTCATGGCGCTACAGCATGCTGGTTAAAAACGGCGTGGTAGAAAAAATGTTCATCGAAGAAGACGTACCAGGCGACCCGTTCAAGGTTTCTGATGCTGATACTATGCTTAACTACCTTGCTCCTGAGCACAAAGAGCAAGAGTCAATCACAGTATTCACTAAGCCAGGCTGTCCTTTCTGTATGAAAGCAAAACAGAACCTAATCGACAAAGGTCTGAACTACGAAGAAGTGGTTCTAGGTAAAGATGCAACAACAGTAAGCCTACGTGCAATCTCTGGTCGCACTACCGTTCCTCAAGTATTCATCGGTGGCAAACACATCGGTGGTAGCGAAGAACTAGAAACTTTCCTAGGCTAATCGCTTCATCGCCGATATAGGCTCAGAAGTATCCGCTAACCCACCCTCTTGTGGGTTAGCCATTCCAAATGCTCTTATCTGAGTTTTGGAAAAAAGAATATAGCTGGTGACTCGCCTGTCTTTTACTAACCTATAGTTAGCAATAAAGCAGAGTCACAAGCTAAACCTAATAAAACAGAATCACAAAACTGACCCGCTATCCTGACTCTCAAAAAATCATCAGAGTTGGAGGGGTTCGTTCAAACCAAATTTAGCCATTGCGAGAAAATTATTATGAAACAAGTCAATGTAGATGTAGCAGTTATCGGGGGCGGTACGGCAGGTTTAGGTTCTTACCGCGCTGCAAAAGCACACACTGACAGTGTCGTGATGATTGAAGGCGGCCCTTACGGTACAACCTGTGCTCGTGTTGGTTGTATGCCATCTAAACTGCTTATTGCAGCTGCGGAAAGCGTACACCAAATCGAGAAAGCTCCGGCTTTTGGCGTTCACCCACAAGGTGATATCGTGATTAACGGCCGTGAAGTGATGGACCGAGTGAAGTTTGAACGTGACCGTTTTGTTGGTTTTGTTTTAGAAGGTGTGGATGAAATCCCAGAGCAAGACAAGATCTCTGGCTACGCAAAATTCTTAGACGACAACACTCTACAAATTGATGACCACACGGTTGTGACAGCTAAGCGTATTGTTATCGCGACCGGTTCGCGCCCTGCATACCCTGCCGTTTGGAATGAGCTTGGTGATCGTCTGATCATTAACGATGACGTGTTCAGCTGGGATGATTTACCAGAATCGGTTGCAGTATTTGGCCCTGGCGTTATTGGACTTGAGCTTGGTCAGTCACTGCACCGCTTAGGTGTGAAAACCAAACTGTTCGGCTTGGGTGGTCAAGTGGGCCCAGTAACCGACCCTGAGATCATGGCTTACGCAGATAAAGCCTTCAATGAAGAATTCTATCTAGATGCCGACGTGAAAATCGAAAGCATGAAGCGCATTACCACTGAATCGGGTGAGGCTCGCGTCGAAATCCAGTTCATCAATAAACAAGGTGAGCTAGAAACTAACATCGTTGAATACGTACTGGCAGCAACAGGTCGTCGCCCTAACACTGACAAGCTTGGCTTAGAGAATACCTCTCTAGAACTTGATGAACGTGGTGTGCCAATCGCAGACCACTACACGCTACAAACATCGCTACCATCAGTATTTATCGCTGGTGATGCGAGTAACCAACTGCCTCTACTGCATGAAGCAGCAGACCAAGCTCGTATTGCGGGTGACAATGCAGGTCGCTTCCCAGAGATTCGTGCAGGCTTACGCCGCTCTAAAATCTCGGCAGTATTCTCTGACCCGCAAATCGCGATGGTTGGTGAAACCTACAAAGAGATCACCACCCGCTTAGGCACATGTGGCTGTTTCGCAACGGGTGAAGTGTCTTTTGAAAACCAAGGCCGTTCTCGAGTGATGCTGCGCAACAAAGGTATTCTGCACGTTTACGGCGAGCAAGGTACAGGCCGCTTCCTTGGTGCTGAAATGATGGGACCAAACGCAGAACACTTGGCTCACTTATTAGCATGGGCACATCAGAACAAGATGACGGTTTCTGAAATGCTAGACATGCCGTTCTACCACCCAGTAATCGAAGAAGGTGTGCGAACAGCGCTACGTGACCTGAACGCGAAACTGCACCTAGGTCCAGAGATGGTGAAACATTGTCTGGATTGTGGCCCAGGTTGCTAATATCAGAATATTGTTAGGCAGTAAGCAAACGCTAGATACTAAAAAGGAAAGCCATTGGCTTTCCTTTTTGTTTTTGGCAACGAGCAAATAACAGGTTCCCGACTACGCCTCCTTCGTCGCTATCGGGAATGACGCTGCTTTTAATACTGAGCAAATTCCAAGCCCAATAAGAACAACGCATAAACTAATCCAAGCTTTAACTCGTCATTCCAGAACCGAGGGACGAGGTATCTGGAATCTCTTACCACACAAACAGATATTCCGGATTACGCTCCTTCGTCTCTTTGGGGAATGACGCTACTTTGAATACAGAGCAAAACCGAAGCCCAATAAGAACAACGCATCAACTAAACCAAGCTTTAACTCGTCATTCCAGAACTGAGGGACGAGGTATCTGGAATCTCTTGAACCAATTACCGGTCGCTAAAGACTTAGCGATTACTTCTCAGCAGCAATCACAGATATCTCAACAAGTAGCGCTTCGCGAGCCATGTCGCCAGTCACACATGCGCGAGCTGGAGCGTGGCCTTCTGGTACCCATGCATCCCAAACTGCGTTCATTTCTTGGAAGTCTTTCATGTCTTTCAAGTAAATCGTTGCTGACAGCATGTGCTCTTTGTCGCTTCCTGCTTGCTCAAGTAGGGCTTCCACTTTATCTAGCATCGTTTGTGTTTGCTCAGTGATGTCTTTGGTTGCATCAGCACACACTTGGCCACATAGGTAGATAGTGCCGTTGTGTTTCACAATACGGCTCATGCGTTGTTTGGTTTCTTGGCGCTCAATCATCGACTTTCTCTCTCTGTGTCACCGTGATCCAATATCTTGTGACGTGTTATTATCAGGGCAACAAGCATAACGCGAATCAAACCCAAGATGACATGCATTCATTGCAATAAAAGTGAAAAAATCCGTAACAAACTCGGTCGCTGCCAGCGTTGCATGAATCAGCTGATGGTATTGTCGATTTTGAGTTGGGGAGTATGGTGGCTGTTTTTCAGAGAAGCCCCAAAAACCATCAATGCCATCGCGTTGATGATGGCCGCTTTCGCATTCAGTGGCTTGCTATCGTTGCATTGGATAATGAAGTTTGTCGTGCTGCCTTTAAGGAACAAAAAGCGTTAACAGAGAGACGTTGCTAGATAAGTGATAAAGGCTAGATAAGCGATACAGGCTAGATGTCCAATTAAATAACTCGCCTTAGCAAGTCGTCATCACTTCCCAAACAGCAGATAGAAAAAAGCCCCAGAACCAATCGATTCTAGGGCTTTCTTAGAAAATTCTAAGAAAAAGCAGTGGTACTTTAATAGACCGGGCTTTTCTTAGTTTGTTCCCAAAAAAGATCATATTTTTGATCTTTTTTTTAGGGACTATAAAATCAATGCCTTATGCAACATTAACCTTAGCAATAATCTGCTCTACCAAGTTCACTTCCAACGCCACTTCATCACATGCATGTTGACGAGGACACTGGTCACAATCTTTCAGTACCTTCTCAGGCAGCAGAGATTTCGATGTTGGTAAGAAATCATGCTTCATGAAGAACTCTGGAGTACGAGTCAGCACAAACACCTTCTTAATGGCCATTTGTCGCGCTTTCTCAACCAAGTGCTGCACAATTGCAGTACCTTGACCTTGACCTTGCCAGCCAGCCTCAACACCGAGCGAGCGAATCTCCGCTAAGCCAGAATCATACACATAAAGCGATGCACAACCTGTCACCTCACCATGATGCTCTGCGACCGCAAACGAGCCAATATCACGCACCAGTTCATTACGAGAACGAGGTAGGTTTTCACCCATGTTCGCCCAGTAAGCGACCATTCCTTCCAACGCTTCAATATCGGTCAGACGAGCAGGACGAACCTTGACGATGGAAGTGTCACGCTGTGATAAACGTTTCTCAGCTTGGTCAACCGCGTAAGCCACTTGCTGTGGAGATACACCGCCTAGCGCGCTACGTTTTTCAAGACACGATTCAATGGTCAGGATGTCATACACATCCTCTTCAATCACCTCAGAGAACTCTTTCATCTCTGCGATGGTTAATTCTTCTAATGCGCAGCCTTTAGCAATCGCTGCCACTACCGTCACACCAACAATATGGTGAGCTTCACGGAAAGGAATGCCTTTCGCTACTAGGTAATCAGCCAGCTCTGTTGAGTTCGCGTAGCCTTGTTTCGCTGCTTCAAGTGTACGTTCGCCGTTCACTTTAATGCCGTCAAAACAGAGTGCTGCCATTTCCATACAATCATTCCAAGTATCTAAAGCGTCGAATAGACCTTCTTTATCTTCTTGCATGTCTTTGTTGTACGCCAAAGGCAGAGCTTTTACTGTCATCATCATTGCCGCTAATGAACCGTATACACGGCCAGTTTTGCCACGGATAAGCTCTAGAGCATCTGGGTTTTTCTTTTGTGGCATCAGAGATGAACCTGACGTCACGGTATCCGCTAACTCGATGAAGTTTGATTCACCTGAGTTGTAGAAAATCATATCTTCTGCAAGACGCGAAAGGTGAAGCATAGAGATAGAAGCAATCGACATTAGCTCCATCACATGGTCACGGTCAGAGACTGAATCTAGAGAGTTGCGCGTTGCACGACGGAAACCTAAGTTGTGAGCTAACTCTTCACGGTCCATCGGGTAAGCTGTTCCTGCAAGGGCACCAGAACCCAGCGGACATGTATCTAGACGCTTAATCGCATCATTCAAACGTGAATAGTCACGCTCAAGCATTTCAACGTAAGCCAAGCACCAGTGAGCAAAAGTTACCGGCTGAGCACGTTGTAAGTGAGTGTAGCCAGGCAGCACGGTTTCTTGATGCTGAGAAGCAACGTTCACCATTTGGCTTTGTAGGCGATCCAGTGCCAGTAGCAGTTGGTTACCTTGCTGACGACACCATAGTTTCAGGTCGGTCGCCACTTGGTCGTTACGAGAACGGCCAGTGTGAAGTTTTTTGCCCAAGTCACCGACTTTGCCGATAAGTTGCTGCTCAACCCAGCTGTGAATATCTTCTGCATCAGAACGTAGAATCTGTTCAGGATCTTCCATCACCTCAAGTTTTAGCTCATTCAGTGCTAACTCAAGCTTCTGTTGCTCTTCTTCTGTTAATACGTTGACCGACAGTAGAGCTTTAGACCAGGCAATTGAGCCCACAATGTCTTGCTCAGCCAATCGGTAATCAAAACGAAGAGAATCGTTAAAATCTTTGAACCGGGTGTCTGCTGCTTGGGTAAATCTACCGCCCCATAATGCCATTGTGTATCTCCTAATTGCACAGTGCTCACTGTTTTTGCAAATGATAATTCTGATTAAGATTCAGTATTTTTCTGATGGTTTAAACTTACGGCAATTCAAAATGAAAATAAAGTATTAATTCATTATTTTCACATATTTATTCACCAACAGTTCAATCCATTGATTATTTTTAGCGTGGAGCGCGAATTATATGCCATCCGATAGTAAAAACCGAAGCTGATTTATTAGGCAAATAGAAAGTAAAAAGCCCACTCACTAATCAATAGTGAATGGGCTTTGCATAATAATGTCTGTTTACTGGCCTTCAACCTTTCGCTAAAGGCTAGCTCGCTAACTCATTGTTAGGATTACTTTTGGCTATTCAAAGCACGGATACGGCTTGATAGCGAGTAAAGACGAATGAAGCCTTCAGCGTGGCTTTGGTCGTAAACTTCATCTTCACCAAAGGTTGCAAACTCTTCTGAGTACAGGCTGTTGTCAGAACGCTTCTGAGTCACCGTTGCATGGCCTTTGTAAAGCTTGATAACCACTTCACCATTCACGTCTTGTGCTAGCTCTTCTGTCGCAGCAAGGATTGACTTACATAGTGGAGTGAACCAACGACCATCGTATACAAGGTGAGAAGCCTTAACACCTAGCTCTTCACGGAATTCGAATGCCGCTTTATCAAGAACCAGTTGCTCTACTGCACGCAGTGCTTCCATCATGATTGTGCCACCCGGAGTTTCGTAACAACCACGAGACTTCATGCCAACAAGACGGTTTTCTACGATATCGATACGACCAACACCGTGCTTAGCACCCTTCTCGTTTAGGTAAACCAGTGCGTTGTATGGCGTCATTGTTTCGCCATCAACCGCAACCACTTCGCCTTTTTCAACTTTAAGTGTCACTGTTTCAGATTCGTTTGGCGCTTGCTCAGGGTCTACAGTCCAAGCCCAGCAATCTTCGTTAGGTGCATTCCATGTGTTTTCAAGAACGCCGCCTTCTGTTGAGATGTGCCATGCGTTTGCATCACGCGAGTAAATCTTAGTAAGAGAAGCCGTACAAGGGATGTTACGCTCTGCTAGGTAATCTAGACACTCTTCACGACTCACTAGATCCCATTCACGCCATGGTGCAATTACGTGTAGGTCTGGTGCTAGTGCAGCAAATGCGCCTTCAAAACGAACTTGGTCGTTACCTTTACCTGTACAGCCGTGACACAGTGCGTCTGCACCTACTTTACGTGCGACTTCAACTTGTGCTTTCGCAATGATTGGACGCGCCATTGAAGTACCTAGTAGGTATTTACCTTCATAGTAAGCGCCCGTTTTTAGCGTTGGGTAGATGTAATCAGCAACCATCTCTTCTTTAAGGTCTGCGATGTAACACTCAGATGCACCAGAAGCTTTTGCTTTCTCTTCGATACCAATCAACTCTTCGTCGCCTTGACCAACATCCGCAACAAACGCAACCACTTCACAGTCATAGTTCTCTTTCAACCATGGGATGATTACTGATGTGTCTAGACCGCCAGAGTAGGCTACTACAACTTTCTTTACGTTAACTTTGCTCATTTTCTTTCTCCTAGTTTCCATACTGCACATGGCGGTCAGCGTTGGAAATGACTTCATAATTATATGTTTATTTAATTTGTCTAAATTCTTTAAGTAGTGACTCGTTGTGAGACCTACTGAGGTAAAAACTGTGTTCCTATGCTTTTACCTGAAAACAGTTGTGTTAGCTTTTCTGGGTATCGCCAAGTGGCAACTTCGATTGGTCGTCCAAGGTCGTTAGCTGCTTCTAGTGCAGCTTGAACCTTAACGATCATGCCGTCGGTAATCACTTTGCCGGCAATAAGGTCATCGGCTTGTTGTTGGTTAAGGCTTGGAATGAGGTGGCCTTTGCCATCCAACACACCACTTACATCAGAAAGCAGTACCAGTTCAGCATCAAGTGCGCCCGCAACGGCAACCGCAGCTTGGTCGGCATTGACGTTCATCAGTTGACCTTGCTCAGTCAGACCAATTGAGCTAATGATTGGCAGTGCGCCCGCATTGAGAATCGCTTGCAGAACGGTTGAGTCGCCCGGCTCCGCTTTTCCTACCGCGCCCAGTTCTGGGTTCAGTTCGCTTACTTTGCATAAACCACCGTCAGCAAGGCTCAAACCAACGGCATTGATTCCGTCTTTAATTGCCTGACCTTGAAGTAGTTTATTGGCCGTGCCCGCTAGGGCACCAGCGATCACAGGGATCTGGTCATAAGGAGTAACACGTAGCCCTTGTTTCTTAACGGTTTCGAGGTTCAACTTATTCATCAAATCATCAACAAGGTAACCGCCACCGTGAACAATCACGATTGGTCGTTGTGCCTGTTGTTGGTAAGCAGAGATAGCACCAAATAACTTGCTAAGTGTTTCACCACAAGATAGCGCAGCGCCACCTAACTTTATGATTAATGGTTGATTATTAAGGCTCATATCTAGATTCCCTTACACTAACGCAGTTAATGGCGCAAAACCATAACGTAAATTTAAACACTGCATCGCTTGGCTAGATGCACCCTTTAATAAGTTATCAATCGCTGAAACAACGATGATGTGCTGACCTTGAACCTTCCAACCTAAGTCGCAGAAAGGCGTCTGTTCTACATCTTGAATTCTTGGCAATGTCTCTTCGAGTAATCTCACCGCAGGTTGACCTTGGTAAGCTTGCTCGAAGGCGTCTTGTATCTGCTGTTCTGTCACGCCTTCAGCCAATTTCATGGTGATGGTCGCTAAAATACCGCGCTTAAAGTTGCCGAGGTGCGGAGTGAAAATTACATCACATCCTAAATGTGCGGCCATTTCAGGTTGATGACGGTGATTGAATACACCATAAGCTTGCAGGCTTACTTCGCAGAAGCTGTTAACCATCGTCGCCTTGCGGCCTGCACCAGTCACACCACTAGTTGCGTTAATCACTGGCCATTGGTTTTCATCCAGTAACTTGCCTTCAACCAAAGGCTTAATCGCCAGTTGTGATGCCGTTGGGTAACAACCCGCGACAGCGACAAGCTGTGCTTCTTTAATTTCTTGTTCGTTCCACTCAGCCAAACCATAAGCCGCTTTGTCTAGCCATTGTTCGTGTTGATGTTCAAAACCGTAAAACTCTTGATAGAAGTTTTCGCCTTTAACTCTGAATGCACCCGATAGGTCGAAGACTTGGCAATCGTTCTCTAGAAAAATTGGCGCTAGGTCGTGACTAACCTCGTGTGCCGTTGCTAAAAAAATCACATCAGACTGTTTAGCTACTTCTTCCGGATTTGTTAAAGGTTGTACTGGCATATCAATCAAGCCAGCTAACTTACCGTGCAGTGCCGCAATAGGTTTACCTGCGTCTACACTATTGGCTGAGACATATAAACCTGATAGCGTGAGCTCAGGGTGTCTGTTTATCATTAGAGCCAGTTCTGCTCCTGTGTAGCCGCTTGCGCCAATGATCGTGGTTTTCAACATCTCAACACATCCATTTCTGAGGTAAGTTACATTTCAAATTTGACTATTCATACTTAATTTTTAGCTTTATTTGATTTCTTATGCATTAAATATGATTTAATATGTGTTTTACCGACTTATGGTTTTCCTGTCAATAGTAGAAGTGAAGTTATTATGCAATTACCGAGTTTTCTTGAGGTCTACAAAGGCCTAATTTCCACAGACTCTATTAGCTCGACCGATCCAAGCTGGGATCATGGCAACGAGAAAGTGATCGAAAAAATGGCTCAATGGTTTAAAGACGTAGGCTTTAGCGTTGAAGTCGTGGAAGTCGAGCCCGGCAAGCATAATATGGTCGCTAAGATGGGATCGGGCGAAGGTGGCTTGCTACTCGCAGGACACAGCGACACAGTGCCATTCGATGAAGGACGTTGGAACTTCGACCCTCACGCACTAACAGAGCACAACAATCGCTTCTATGGGTTAGGCACGGCCGATATGAAAGGCTTTTTCGCTTTCGTTTATGAAGCGGCAAAGAAGATGGATTGGAGCAAACAGACCAAGCCGCTATATGTATTGGCAACCTGTGACGAAGAGACCACCATGTTAGGTGCGCGTCATTTCACTGAAAATGCACCGTTTAAACCGGATTACTGCATCATTGGTGAGCCAACGAGCCTAGTGCCGATTCGTGGTCATAAAGGCCATGTTGCCAATGCAGTGCGAGTAACGGGTAAATCAGGTCACTCTTCTGATCCTGCATTAGGTGTCAACGCCATCGAGATCATGCATGAAGTGTTGTTCGCTTTAATGCAGCTGCGTGACAAGCTAGTCAAAGAATATCACCACCCGGGTTTCGCAATTCCAAGCCCAACGCTAAACCTTGGCCATATTCACGGTGGCGACAGTGCCAACCGTATCTGTGGTTGTTGTGAGCTGCACTATGATGTGCGTCCTTTACCAGGTATCAGCCTAGATGGCTTGGATAACATGCTGCGCAGCGCACTTAAGGAAGTGGAAGCAAAATGGCCGGGCAGAATTGAGATTACACCTCTGCATGAACCTATCCCAGGTTACGAGTGCCAACACGACCATCCATTTATCGGTGGCATGGAATCCGTTTGTGAGATTGAATCACAAACCGTGAACTACTGTACTGAGGCTCCTTTCCTTCAAGAACTTTGCCCAACCTTAGTTCTGGGTCCGGGCTCAATCGACCAAGCGCACCAACCAGATGAGTTCCTAAGCTTCGATTTTATCGATCCAACGATTGATGTTCTGAGTAAATCGATCCGTAAATATTGTTTCTAGTTATTACTTTTCTTCCAATATTTTCGTATAAAAGCCACCCGAAAAGGTGGCTTTTATTCTGCCATCCCTGACACAGCCTGATCTTGTAATTAAATTTCACTTTAATTCCGAACTATTGGAAAATTTACTTCTCCCGCATTTCGAAAACTAATAATTGCAAACTTAGAATGCTTTATTTGACTAGATACAGCACTTTTCGCTAGATTGTGTACTTAACAAGGAACAATGGATGTAATTTTTTTACGAGGCAGGATGACAATGAACGAGAAATACGCCGCTCTCAAGAGTAACGTAAGCATGCTGGGACGCTTGCTAGGTAACACAATCCAAGATGCACATGGTGACGTTATCTTAGAGAAAGTGGAGACTATCCGTAAACTTTCCAAATCCGCCCGCGCAGGCAACAAAGCTGACCGTGACAGCCTAGTTGAAGAAATCAAAAACCTGCCGAACGAACAACTCACTCCTGTTGCTCGTGCATTTAACCAATTTCTCAACCTCACCAACATGGCAGAGCAGTACCACACAATATCTCGCCACTGTGAGGAGCATGTTTGCGAACCAGACGTGCTGCAATCTCTATTTTCCAAATTAAACCAGAATGACATCAGCAAGCTAGATGCGGCTCAAGCCGTTCGCGACCTGAACATTGAACTCGTTCTGACTGCACACCCAACAGAAATCACTCGTCGCACCATGATCAACAAGCTAGTTAAGATCAACGAGTGTCTGTCTAAATTAGAATTAAGCGACCTATCACACAAAGAACGTGTCAAAACAGAACGTCGCCTAGAGCAACTTATCGCTCAAGGTTGGCACTCAGATGTGATTCGTCAGCAACGCCCTACGCCACTTGATGAAGCAAAATGGGGCTTTGCGGTTGTTGAAAACTCACTGTGGGAAGCTGTACCAGATTTCCTACGTGAAATGGACGGTCGACTAAAAGGCTACCTTGGTGAAGGCCTGCCAATTGATGCGCGCCCGGTACACTTCTCATCTTGGATGGGCGGCGACCGCGATGGTAACCCATTCGTAACGCACACCATCACCAAAGAAGTGCTGCGCCTATCTCGCTGGAAAGCCGCTGACCTTTACCTAGGTGACGTAAACGAGCTGATTACCGAACTGTCGATGACTAAGTGTAATGATGCCGTTCGTGAACTAGCGGGTGATGAGCATGAAGCTTACCGTGCAATCCTAAAGAGCCTACGTACTCTGCTGAACAACACGTTAGAAGTGCTTGATGCAAAACTGCATGATGCTGAAGTACCGAAGAAAGAAACACTACAGAACATCGACCAACTTTGGACACCGCTTTACGCGTGTTACCAATCGCTGCACGAATGTGGCATGGGCGTAATCGCAGACGGTTCTCTACTTGATACCTTGCGCCGCCTAAAAGCATTCGGTGTACACCTAGTGCGTCTCGATGTTCGTCAAGAAAGTACACGTCATTCAGATGTGCTGTCTGAACTGACTCGCTACCTAGGCATTGGCGACTACGACCAGTGGAGCGAGCAAGACAAGATTGCTTTCTTAACCAATGAATTAAGCTCAAAACGCCCACTACTTCCTCGTGATTGGGAGCCATCTGAACAGGTTAAAGAGGTTTTGGACACCTGTAAGGTCATTGCTGCTCAACCTCGTGAAGCCTTCGGTGCTTACGTGATTTCTATGGCTCGCACTGCATCGGATGTACTGGCTGTTCACTTGCTGCTGCAAGAGTGTGGTTGCCCGTACCGCATGGACGTATGCCCACTGTTCGAAACGCTAGACGACTTGAACAACTCAGAAGCGGTAATGAAACAGCTAATGAGCATCGACTTGTACCGTGGCTTTATCCAGAACCACCAAATGGTAATGATCGGATACTCTGACTCAGCAAAAGATGCCGGCGTTATGTCTGCAGGTTGGGCTCAGTACGATGCGATGGACAAGCTGGTTAAGGTTTGCGACGAAGAAGGCATTGAACTGACTCTATTCCACGGTCGTGGCGGTACTGTTGGTCGTGGTGGTGCTCCGGCGCACGCTGCTCTTCTTTCTCAGCCACCTAAGAGCTTGAAAGGCGGCTTACGTGTAACTGAGCAAGGTGAAATGATCCGCTTTAAGCTTGGCTTGCCAGATGTAGCGGTAAACAGCTTCAACCTATACGCAAGTGCGATTCTAGAAGCGAACCTTCTACCGCCACCTGAGCCTAAACAAGAGTGGCGCGACCTAATGGAAGTGCTATCTCAAGTCTCTTGTGAGGCTTACCGTAACGTGGTTCGTGGCGAAGAGAAATTTGTACCTTACTTCCGTCAAGCGACGCCTGAACTGGAGCTAGGTAAACTGCCTCTTGGTTCTCGCCCTGCGAAACGTAACCCGAATGGCGGCGTAGAAAGCCTACGTGCAATTCCATGGATCTTCTCTTGGAGCCAAAACCGTTTGGTACTTCCTGCATGGTTAGGTGCTGGTGAAGCGATTCAATACTCAGTTGACCAAGGCCATCAAGCGCTACTTGAAGAGATGTGTCGTGAATGGCCATTCTTCTCAACTCGTCTGGGTATGTTGGAAATGGTGTACTCGAAGTGCAACATGGAAATTGCGAAGTACTACGATCAACGTCTTGTTGACGAAGAGCTATTACCTCTGGGTGAGTTACTGCGTGAACAGCTACAAAAAGACATCAAAGCGGTACTGAATGTAGAAAATAACGAGAACTTGATGCAGAGCGACCCTTGGGGGCTTGAGTCGATTCGCCTACGTAACATCTACGTTGAGCCACTAAACATGCTTCAAGCAGAACTGCTTTACCGTACTCGTAAGTGTGAAACACCACCAGCAGAGCTCGAAGAAGCGCTAATGGTGACGATTGCAGGCATTGCAGCAGGTATGCGAAACACAGGTTAATTAGTGATTCCTACCATAAAAAGAACAAAAGGTCGCCACGTGCGACCTTTTTATTTTGCAAAATAACCACTAGTGAGTATTTTGTCAGTTTTTTGGGTTATTTTATCCATGTATTCTACTTTATGCTTATTATTTAGATATACTACTGCTCCGCTGCGGAAACACTCCAGAAAAATAACCTGCAGCAATTTGACCAATAAACTGGTCAACCTAGGTGATAAACGGCTTTGTAAGGTGATATAACCAACCGATGAGTTGGTGCTACTTAGACATAACCAATATAACGTGCCATTAGAAGCACACTTGTTGTTTAAGTATTTGTTTACTGTTTACCATTTGGATTTCAGACATGTCATTACCACACGTAATTCTAACCGTTTTAAGTACACGCGATGCTACTGGTTACGATATCACAAAAGAATTCTCCGCAAGCATTGGTTACTTCTGGAAAGCTAGCCATCAACAAGTTTACCGCGAGCTAAATAAAATGGCTCAGAACGACCAGGTAACTTGCGTGCTTGAGCCTCAAGAAGGCAAACCTGATCGTAAAGTTTACTCTATCACTGATGCTGGCCGTGGCGCGCTAGGTGAATGGTTTGAACAACCAACTGCACACCCAACCGTTCGTGACGAGTTCTCAGCTAAGCTAATGGCTTGTGCTGTACAACCTTCTGACGCTTACCGTGTACAACTTGCTGAGCTAGTAGAAGAGTCTCGCAAACTGGTTTCTCACTACCGTGAAATCGAAGCGGCTTACTACGCAACGCCATCAACACTAGACAAGCAAGCACGCCTTGAGCGTCTAACACTTCGTCGTAACCTACTTATCCGTGAAGCATGGATTGTATGGGCTGAAGAAGTACTGCTTGAACTTGGCGCTCTAGCTTAAGTTAAGCTAGAAGCTAGAAGCTAGAAGCTAGAAGCTAGAAAAGCAAAAGGCTTGAACTCTATGAGTCCAAGCCTTTTTTGTATCTATAGGATTTGAAATGTTACTGCCAGAGGCTTTTTACAAGTGCTTAGGCTTTACTTCTTAGACTTTGCTTAAAGCGCAGCGACTTGTGGACGAACACCTAGCGTATGGCAAAGTGCGTAAGTCATTTCTGCACGATTTAGCGTGTAGAAGTGGAAATCTTTCACACCTTCACGGCTCAGCGTACGAACCATATCAATCGCTTGGCTAGCACCTACTAACTGACGAGTGGTTGGATCATCATCCAAGCCTTCGAACTGCTTCGCCATCCAGCCAGGTACTTTTACGTTGTTCATCGCTGCAAAGCGAGACGCTTGCTTGAAGTTAGAAACCGGTAAGATGCCCGGTACAATCTCAACATCCACACCAGCCGCAACACAACGGTCACGGAAACGTAGGTAGCTTTCTACATCAAAGAAGAACTGAGTGATTGCACGGTTAGCACCCGCATCCACTTTACGCTTTAGGTTAATAAGGTCAGATTGAGCGCTTTTTGCTTCAGGGTGAACCTCAGGGAATGCCGCTACTGAGATATCAAAATCGTGGCGAGATTTAAGTAGCTCAACCAAATCAGATGCGTACATCTCTGGCGCGCCGCCGCCTGCTGGAATGTCACCACGCAGCGCAACAATACTCTCGATACCATTTGCCCAGTAATCGTCGGCAATTTGAATCAGCTCTTCGCGACTCGCATCAATACACGTTAAGTGCGGTGCAGCCACTAGGCCAGTTTGGTTTTTAATTTCTTTAATGATTGAGTGGGTACGGTCACGTTCGCCCGAGTTTGCACCGTAAGTTACCGATACAAATTTTGGTTGAAGTGTTTTAAGACGGTGAACAGAGTTCCACAGGGTCTCTTCCATCTTCTCACTGCTCGGTGGAAAAAACTCAAATGACACATTGATGTTGTCAGAAAGCTCAGCGATATTCTGATTTAAAGCGTCGATATGACTAGCGTGTGTGTATCCCATCTTACTCTCCCTGTGGCAAAAGCAACCACTAAAAACTCAAATCCTTAAACGACGTTTAGACGTCTATATGTCTGTAGAATGTATTGAATACGATTTAATGTCAACAGATCCATTATGAATTTTTCTCAAGTAGATCGTGAGTAAAACTCAAGTCGTTAGATGGGTCGCAAAGCAGAAATAATGTAGAAAAAAGGCTGAAAAACACATCGTGCTTTCAGCCTTATTTATCTTAGTGAATAGTATGCCATTTAGACACTAAACCAACCGATCTGAGTATCAGAACAGGCTAGACATTCTGTTTAGGTCAGATTGAATTGCACCCGCTGTGACTTCACGTCCTGCACCTGGGCCACGGATAACCAATGGATTATCTTTGTACCATTTGCTCTCAATCGCAAAGATGTTGTCGCAAGGCAACAAGTTCGCCAGAGCATGTTCTTTAGACAGTGCTTCAACGCCTACGGTTGCCTTACCGTTCTTCTCCAAACGCGCTACGTAACGCAGAACTTTCTGTTGAGAGTGCGCTTTCTCTAAACGCTCAGCCAACTCTTCGCTTAGAACAGAAGCTTTGTCGAAGAAGTCATCCACAGATAGATCTTGCAGCTCTGCAGGTACGAGCGATTCCACTTTTACGTTTTCAGGTTCGATATCCAAACCAGATTCACGCGCCAGAATCACCAGCTTACGCATCACGTCTGAGCCATCTAGGTCAGCACGAGGGTCAGGTTCCGTAAGGCCTTGTTGCCATGCTAAGTCAACCAACTCGCTGAACGGCACGGTGCCATCAAACTGTTGGAACAACCAAGACAACGTGCCCGAGAAAATGCCAGACAACGCAATGATGTCATCGCCACTTTCACGTAGGTCACGTACCGTGTGGTTAATCGGCAATCCAGCACCCACTGTCGCGTTGTACAACCAATGACGGCTGATCTTAGCGAAAGCATCTTGTACTTGATGGTAATACTCGCTCGATGCAGAACCTGCCACCTTGTTCGCCGAGATTAGGTGAATACCTTGTTGTGCGATTTGCAGATACTTTGCTGCAAGCACTGGGCTCGCAGTCACATCCAGAACCACTGCTTCGTCATAACCTTGAATAGAGCCCAAACGCTCTAACCAGTCGTTACCATTGTTAGCAATCGCTTCGTCGTCAAAGCGCTTACCTACCGAAGTCGCATCAATGCCTTGATCGTCGAACCAATAGGTTTGGCTATCAACCACGGCAACCAATTCAAAGTTCATTCCACGGCGCTTTTCAAGTTCCGCTTTTTGCTCAGCAAACAGGCTTAACCAGCTTGAACCAATATTGCCCTTACCACACAAGGCAATCGCAACACGCTTCTGCGCTTGGAACAGTTGAGAATGAATGCCTTTCACTAGACTTGATGTTTCACTCTTACGAATCACAGCCACCAAGCTTAAGCCTGAGTTCGCTTCTGAGATGAACTCAACCGGAGAGCTCTTAAGCTGCTGGTAGAAACCGTAGCAATGGTTCGGGTTCTTAGTCACACCCGCACCCACTGCAGCAATCAGAGAGAAACCTTCTTTTAGCTTAATCTCAGCTTCAATCGCATGGTCTTGGAGATATTCTAATGCACCACCAGCGATCTCTTCTGTGTAGGCAAGACGCAAACAGTGTTGATCCGGTTCAAGCTCATAAGCAAGCGGCTCAAGTTGAGCACGCTTAAGCCCTTCAAGCACTTCACTCTCTAGACGGTCGAAATCATGGCCGTGACCAAAGGTCAGTTGCACGATAAGCACTTCATCCAAAGAGGTAATGATTTTTGCACCACGACCCGATGCCAGTACACGCTCGATCTGTGTAGAGCCCGCCTCCGGCTGATAGCTGCAGCGTAAGCTGAGATCCATAGCACTTTGAGCCAC
This sequence comes from Vibrio sp. 10N.261.46.A3, assembly GCF_041472995.1. Taxonomy (NCBI): domain Bacteria; kingdom Pseudomonadati; phylum Pseudomonadota; class Gammaproteobacteria; order Vibrionales; family Vibrionaceae; genus Vibrio; species Vibrio sp. 10N.261.46.A3. The sequence goes on from NZ_JBFRRH010000006.1 coordinate 60,506, forward strand.
AGGCTGTAGCGTTCGGCTGTGAAGCACTGGAGCGGCAAGACGAGCCAATTCACTGGCTTCATCAAGGCGAAGTAGAGGCAATAGACACGCATCTGAAACCAGACGAGGGTCAGCGCTGTAAACGCCCGCCACATCACTCCAAATCGTCACGCGTTCAACTTCAGCCAAAGCACCAATCACGGTCGCTGAGTAATCCGAACCGTTGCGACCAAGCAGTACGGTTTCACCCTCGCAGTTCTGAGCCATAAAGCCCGTAATCACCACGCGGCAATGTGCATGCTGCGCCAGAGCTTCTTTAATCAGAGGGTAAGAACGTGCGCGGTCGACTTCAGGCTGAGCGCCCACTTCTGCACGTAAAAAAGCACGCGCATCTTGAGCAACGGCTTGTAAATCATGTTGGCACAACAAAGCCGCGAGTAGACGTGAAGACCAAACCTCACCGTGTCCAAGCACTTTTGCTTTTTGTGCTTCGCTCAAGGGAGCCGTTAGCTCACCCAAAACGGTAAATTCTTGTTGAATGGTTGCAGTAAGTTGTGCGGCTGATTCACCCTCAAGCAGTGCTTCAATCAGATCGAGTTGGAACTGACGAAGTGCTTGTAGGCATTCATGGGCAATACGACCATCTTTGTCGAGCGCTTCAACAAATTCAATTAAACGGTTGGTTGTTTTGCCTGCTGCCGATACCACCACCAAATCAGATGCTGATGAGTATTCTCTAAGAATGTTGACCACGCGTTGGTAACATTCAGGATTCGCTAAACTGCTGCCACCAAATTTATGTAGCTGGCGAAAGGTTGCCATTATTAACCCTCCCCTTCAGCGATAAAGCGCTGTGTCTTTTCAAACGCTTGCTTGAGGTCATCGATTAGGTCTTCTGCATCTTCAAGGCCAACAGACAGACGCAGTAGTTGCTGAGAAACACCCGCTTCTGCTAATGCTTCTTCACCCATCGCACGGTGAGTCATCGACGCAGGGTGACAAATCAGGCTTTCAACACCGCCCAATGATTCTGCCAAAGAAAACAGCTCTAACTTATCAACAAAGTATTTAAGTGCCTCGAATGAGCCCGCAAACTCGAAGCTGAGCATTGAGCCAAAGCCCGATTGCTGTTTCTTCGCGATATCATGACCCGGATGTTCAGGAAGGCTTGGGTGGTAAATAGTGCCGACAAGATCTTGTTGCTGTAGAGACGCCAGAATCTCACGCGAGCTTTCTTCGTGAACTCGCATACGCGCACCTAGCGTACGAATACCACGTAAAGTCATGTAGCTATCAAATGGTGTGCCGGTCGCACCAATACAGTTGCCCCACCACGCGAGCTCTTCAGCATGCTCTTCTGTCTTAGTGACCACAACACCACCAATCACATCTGAGTGTCCGTTGATGTACTTGGTTGTAGAGTGGATAACAAAATCAGCACCCAGCTCTAAAGGCTTTTGGAACACAGGTGTCAAAAACGTGTTGTCGACAGCAACCAGAGCACCAACCTCTTTCGCTTTACGGCAAGTTTCTGCAATATCAACCACACGAACCAGTGGATTCGATGGGGTTTCGATTAAGATCAACTTTGGCTTAAGCGCGATCGCCGCATCCAGCGCGGCTTGATCCGATTGATCAACGAACAGAACTTTGAAGTCACCTTTTAGCGAGCGAGTGTTAAACAGACGGTACGTACCGCCGTAGCAGTCGTGCGGTGCAATAATAAGATCATCGCCGCCTAAGAAAGCCGAAACCCATAAGTTAATCGCCGAAGTACCGCAGTTAGTCACAACCGCGCCTTTGCCTGATTCAAGCTCAAACAGTGCCGTCTCTAATAAACCGCGGTTTGGGTTACCAGAACGGGTGTAATCGTACTTTGGCACTTCACCAAAAGCGGGAAACCCATAGTTAGTCGAAAGATAAATGGGTGGGACAACGGCATGGTGTTGCGTGTCTGACTCGATACCAGTACGTACTGCGATTGTTGCTGGCTTCCGGCTGCTCATAGGTGCTTCCTTACAAGTTTTGCGTCTGAGAATCACAGCTGCTTGTCGGCATTTTGCGGCTGTGTTAGATATATGTTATTCACTTTACTTTCATAAACGTGAGACGTCAACACTTCCAGACGTCTATATGTCTTTGCTTATGGCAGTAAATCCCGCTAAAATCACCACTATTAATTTATTCTAACAACTAAAGTGATGAAGGTACGCAATGGCCGACTGGAATGGTGAATACATAAGCCCATATGCTGAGCATGGAAAGAAAAGCGAACAAGTAAAGAAAATTACAGTTTCTATCCCTCTAAAAGTGTTAAAGGTTCTTACTGACGAGCGTACTCGCCGCCAGATTAATAACCTACGCCATGCAACAAACAGTGAGCTACTGTGCGAAGCCTTTCTACATGCGTACACAGGCCAACCACTACCAACGGATGAAGACCTTCGTAAAGATCGTCCTGACGATATCCCTGCTGAAGTGAAAAAACTGATGACAGAAATGGGTATCGAGTTCGAAGCGTTTGACGAAGAATAAAAACAATTCAGTCACTGCCTTCATTATTGATTCGCTATAGCTGACCCTATTTATCACATCACGCATTGCGTTTTTATGACTGCGCTGTAAATGATAGACATAAAAAAACCGACTCCTATGAGTCGGTTTTTTATTATTCTTTTTCGCTCAATAGAGCAACAGCTATTAAGCCATATAGTTAGCAGGCATCTCGATACGAGCTACGCCAGATTCAACAGCCGCTTCCGCAACTGCTCGTGCTACGCGAGGAAGTAGACGTGGGTCCATTGGCTTAGGAATGATGTAACCCTTACCGAACTCCAGTGCAGTCTCGCCCGCAGCTGCTAGTACTTCAGCTGGAACTTCTTCTTTCGCCAGTTCACGAATCGCTTTAACCGCTGCTAGCTTCATTTCATCATTGATTTCGCTCGCACGCACGTCTAGTGCACCACGGAAAATGAATGGGAAACAAAGTACATTGTTTACTTGGTTAGGGTAATCACTGCGGCCAGTACCCATGATTAGGTCAGAACGAACTTCATGTGCAAGCTCAGGCTTGATCTCTGGATCTGGGTTTGAACATGCAAACACAACAGGCTTATCAGCCATCAGCGTTAGTGCTTCAGCAGGCAGTAGGTTAGGACCCGATACACCCAAGAACAGGTCAGCGCCTTCGATAACATCTTCAAGCGTGCGCTTATCCGTGTTATTTGCGAACAGCTCTTTGTATTCGTTTAGGTCATCACGACGAGTGTGGATCACACCTTTACGGTCAAGCATGTAGATTTTTTCACGCTGAGCGCCACACTTAATCAGCAGTTCCATACAAGCAACCGCTGCTGCGCCAGCACCTAAACAAACGATCTTACACTCTTCAAGTTTCTTACCTTGAAGCTCGATCGCGTTCAGCATACCCGCTGCCGTTACAATCGCTGTACCGTGTTGGTCATCGTGGAATACCGGCACATCACAACGTTCAATCAGGCGACGTTCAATCTCAAAACAGTCTGGTGCTTTGATGTCTTCCAGGTTAATACCGCCGAATGTATCTGCGATATTCGCAACCGTATCAACGAACTCATCGATTGTGCGGTGTTTTACTTCAATATCGATAGAATCTAAACCAGCAAAACGCTTAAACAGTAGCGCTTTACCTTCCATAACAGGTTTAGAAGCAATAGGGCCAAGGTTACCTAGGCCAAGAATCGCTGTACCGTTAGAGATAACTGCAACCATGTTGCCTTTACCTGTGTACTTATAAACGTTATCAACGTTCTGTGCGATCTCGCGAACAGGCTCAGCCACGCCTGGGCTGTATGCAAGTGCTAGGTCTTCTGCAGAGTTTGCAGGCTTCGTCAGTTCTACGGCAATTTTGCCTGGAATTGGGAACTCATGGTAATCAAGAGCTTGCTGACGGAATTGTTCTTGAGGTGATAATTCTTGAGAGGATTGAGCTTGGCTGCTGTCTTCAGACATAGGTGTAGGTTCCTAGGGTATTATTATTTGGGGGATCTTGTTCATGTTAATGGATGTACTTCAAAGTTCCTAGGTGGTTGGAGCCTCTGTCTCATTAAAAAACGAGATTTCACTACTAATAAGACCAGTGAGCAGTTGAAATTACTATCGCTTGTTGAACTTTCGAGCTGAATTTTGGTGCAGAGAGATACGCAAGGAATTGCCCTGCAATAGAAAGGTAGGCAACTTATCGTTAGGCGGGATTGAAGCTTGAATGAAAGTCAGTGCTTTCTCAAATTGCAGGCAACAAAAAAGGACACCGAAGTGTCCTTTTTCATGTCTAAATAGCGAGAATTACTTCTTGCTAGAAAGAGCACCGAAACGCTTGTTGAAGCGATCAACACGGCCGCCAGTATCTACGATACGTTGCTTACCAGTGTAGAACGGGTGACATTTGTCACATACGTCTAGGTGGATTGATTCTTTTGCTAGCGTTGAGTTGAACTCAAATGTGTTGCCGCAAGAACAAGTTGCAGTAACTGCTTTGTATTCTGGGTGGATTCCAGCTTTCATGGGATAACCTCAAGTAGGCCGTGTCGCTATACGATTCTAAGCCGCACACCACACGTAGTTTAAAAAAAGAAATAAAGACACCGCATCGACACAAAAGAGTGATGAAGCCATACCTTTAAGGCGCAGTATAGTAATGAATCTATAAGGCAGGATCAACCGATTTGATACATTTTTCACCAATTCTCTCTTTATTTCCTTTATCGGCCTGAGATTTCGGGCTGTCGTTGTCGGTATACGCTAACTCGCCGCCTTCATCCAAACTGCTTCTCGAATTTAACCGCCTTATCCTTTAGACTGTTCGCTCTCGTCAACTCAGATAAAGCCGTCCCTTTATGCGTCCAATGATTGCCCGCGTGGCACTGCCTGTTCCACTCGACAAGCAGTTCGATTACAAGATTCCAAGCCACCTATTTCCGATTATTGGTGGACGAGTCTCTGTGCCTTTTGGACGACAAACCTTAACCGGTATTGTCACGGCTCTGGTTAACGAATCTGAATTCGAGCTAGACAAGCTCAAACCGATTAAAGCCTTGTTAGACAATCAACCTGTTTGGCCGGAATCTGTCTATTCACTGTTAATGTGGTGCAGTCAGTTTTATCAGTACCCGCTTGGTGAAACCTTTGCTAACGCCCTTCCGAGCGCCCTAAGAAAAGGCAAAGCCGCCGACTTCGCGACGCTGGTTGAGTGGCAGTTAACACCATCAGGCAAAGACCAACTGATGCAAGGTTTTGGTCGCGCGGTCAAGCAAGCAAAAGTGATGCACATGCTTGAGCACGGCCCGGTTCCTCATCAAGAGTTCATTGATGAAGAGGTAGGCAGTGCCGTACTCAAGACGCTTGAAGAGAAAGGCTGGATTGAATCGGTAGAGAAAAAGCCGAAACGCCAACCGTGGCCGGTTGAACTTGAGAACGACCAAGACAAACCTAAGCTCAATGCCGAACAAGCCATCGCGATTGCGACCGTAAATAGCCAAACCGACTTTGGTTGTTTCCTGTTAGAGGGGGTCACTGGCTCAGGTAAGACCGAGGTTTACCTGAATATGATTAAGCCGATTCTCGACCAAGGTAAACAAGCGTTAGTGCTTGTGCCCGAGATTGGCCTCACCCCTCAAACGATTAACCGCTTTAAGCGACGCTTTAATGTGCCTGTTGAGGTTATCCACTCAGGTTTAAACGATTCTGAGCGACTGAATGCTTGGTTATCGGCGCGCGATAAGATAGCGGGCATCGTGATTGGTACCCGTTCAGCCCTGTTCACGCCGTTTGCTGACCTAGGCATTATCATTGTCGATGAAGAGCACGATGCCTCTTATAAGCAACAAGATAGCCTGCGCTACCACGCTCGTGATGTGGCGATCATGCGTGCTCATAAAGCGCAGATCCCGGTAGTTTTAGGCTCGGCGACTCCAGCCTTTGAAACACTGCACAACGCTCAGATCGGCAAATACAGTTATCTCACCCTCACTTCACGTGCGGGTGTCGCACTGCCGACCACCAATAAGGTCTTGGATGTTAAAGGTGAATATCTAGAAAGTGGTTTGTCTGCGTCGTTAATTGCAGAGATGCAAAGACACCTCAAAGCAGGCAACCAAGTAATGCTGTTCCTCAATCGCCGAGGGTTTTCTCCCGCATTGATGTGTCACGATTGTGGTTGGACTGCCGAGTGTAAACGTTGTGATGCTTATTATACTTATCACCAATACAGTAATGAGATGCGCTGCCACCACTGCGGTTCTCAGCAGCATATCGTGCACAATTGCCAAGGTTGTGGGTCTGCAAACTTAGTGACAGTGGGTGTCGGTACCGAGCAGTTAGAAGCTCAGCTTGGCCAACTATTCCCGGAATACAAAACCATTCGTATTGACCGTGACAGCACCCGCCGTAAAGGCAGCTTAGAAAGCGCACTCGAGTCGATTCGTAAGGGTGAATTCCAAATTCTTATCGGCACGCAGATGCTCGCTAAGGGTCACCATTTCCCTGATGTGACACTTGTGGCGTTATTGGATGTGGATGGCTCTTTATATAGCAGTGACTTCCGAGCGTCTGAACGTCTTGCCCAGCTATTCATCCAAGTAGCGGGGCGCGCAGGACGAGCAAGCAAGCCCGGTGAGGTGATCTTACAGACTCACCATCCAGAACATGGGTTACTGCAAGCCTTGCTGCACAAAGACTATAACCACTTTGCTCAGACGGCACTGGCAGAGCGTAAGCAGGCAATGTTACCGCCCTATACCTTTATGACGCTGTTTAGAGCAGAAGCCAATGACACTCGCTTGGTGGAAGAGTTCTTGCGTCAGGTTCGTCACACATTGGAATCACATCCACTGTTTGACCAATATTGCATGGTGTTAGGGCCAACCCCGGCTCCGTTAGCAAAACGAGCGGGCAAATCGCGCTGGCAGTTAATCTTACAAACTCAGACGCGCTCGTTAATGCAGAAGCTATTAATGAGTGCCAAGCCGGCCATCAATATGTTACCTGCTGCGAAAAAAGTTCGCTGGTCACTCGATATTGAACCGCAAGATTTGAGCTAAACCCACTTGGGTTAAAACTAATGATAAGTTTGTTCACAAATATTTCATATTTCTCGTGAGCAACTTCACACTAGTCATGTGATTTTTGTTAATCTAGCCGTAACTTTACACGGATTAAACGAATAAAATATTGCAATAAAAAAAGTGTTAGCAACACTTTCATAATATCTATTCGATTACATTTATTATTCACGCCTTAGATGCTTAGGCGACAAAGGAACTTAAAAGAGGGTTTAATTTATGGCGACAATGAAGGATGTTGCCCAGCTAGCAGGCGTCTCAACAGCCACGGTATCACGTGCATTGATGAACCCTGAGAAAGTCTCAGTTTCAACTCGCAAACGAGTGGAAACAGCAGTACTTGAAGCTGGATACTCACCCAATACATTAGCTAGAAACTTACGTCGCAACGAATCAAAAACCATCATCACTATTGTTCCTGATATCTGTGACCCTTATTTCGCCGAGATCATTCGTGGTATCGAAGATGCCGCAGTAGAAAATGATTACCTTGTTCTACTGGGTGATAGCGGCCAGCAAAAGAAGCGCGAGTCTTCATTTGTTAACTTAGTGTTCACCAAACAAGCTGACGGCATGTTGCTACTGGGCACGGACCATCCGTTTGATGTCAGCAAACCTGAACAAAAGAATTTACCGCCGATGGTGATGGCGTGTGAGTTTGCCCCTGAACTTGAACTGCCTACGGTACACATCGATAACCTGACCTCTGCCTTTGAAGCGGTTAACTACCTAGCTCAGTTAGGTCATAAACGTATTGCTCAAATCTCAGGCCCAGTATCGGCAACACTGTGTAAGTTCCGCCAACAAGGCTACCAACAAGCGCTGCGTCGTGCCGGAGTCTCTATGAATCCAGCCTACAGCACGGTTGGTGACTTCACCTTTGAAGCGGGCGCTCAAGCGGTTCGTCAATTACTGGCTCTGCCTGAACAGCCAACCGCTATTTTCTGTCACAACGATGCGATGGCGATTGGCGCGATTCAAGAAGCGAAGAAGCTGGGCTTGCGCGTTCCTCAAGACCTATCGATTGTCGGCTTCGATGACATCCAATTCGCTCAATACTGCGATCCACCGCTAACCACCATTTCTCAGCCTCGTTATGAGATTGGACGCCAAGCGATGTTGATGATGCTTGATCTATTGAAGGGCAACGATGTGCAAGCAGGGTCGCGCCTGCTTGAAGCTAAATTGGTAGTTCGAGGCAGTACAGCGCCACCTCGAATGTAACCCTCAGAAATACCCTTACAAATCTGCGGCACATTTTGATGTGCCGCTTCCATTTCTGCACTATTATCCTCGCGCAATCTGGATTACCATGAGGGCAGAATCAGCAACTATTGAATTGTCTTGTGGCTAATAGAGATTATGTAAAGCGTGGTCGTGGCACGAAAAAACCAACCAAAAAACAAGCCCCTCGCCGTAAACCTTGGCGCAGTGGTCTTTTGGCGATCCTCCTTGCCGGTGGTTTTGGTTACGGACTTTACCTATTGAGTAATGATCCTGAGCCGCCAGCACCAACGCCTGTGGCAACCAAACCAAAACCTAAGCCAAAACCAGCGAAAGTGATTCCGCCGCCTCCTGAAGAGAAGTGGGACTACGTTGAAACGCTGCCAAGCCGCGAGATTGAAGTAAAAGCCAAAGAGCAACAGATCTCTAAGATCCCTTACATCATGCAGTGTGGCGCTTACAAAACCTCCTCGCAGGCAGAAGCACGTAAGTTGGATATTGCCTTCCAAGGTATCTCGAGTGAGATCCGCAAGAAAGATGGTAGTAGCTGGTACCGTGTGGTTCTAGGACCATACAAGTTAAAGCGTGACGCAGAACGCGATCGCCATAAGCTGCAACGAGCGAAAATTGAACCTTGTGCTATTTGGAAAGACACCGAGTAGTTTTAGATTCAGCGGCAGTCTTTGTCTTAATAAAAACCGAAAATCAAACACCGAAAGCCTCCCATTGTGGAGGTTTTCTTTTATCCCCCTCCCCTTTAACCAAATTTCCTTACAACTTCCGCCGATAAGTTTGCACGACATCACTCACCCTTCCTTGAATTATCCGAGCACCATCCTCATATACTTTTTATACCCAAAGATAAGAAATATTAAGAGGCCCTACTCGTGACTACCATTGTATCTGTACGTCGTAATAATAAAGTCGTCATCGCGGGTGATGGACAAGTATCTCTAGGCAATACTGTAATGAAGGGCAATGCCCGTAAAGTACGTCGCCTATACAACAACAAAGTACTGGCAGGTTTTGCTGGCGGTACTGCTGATGCTTTCACGCTATTCGAAAAATTTGAAAGCAAGCTGCAAATGCACCAAGGCCACCTGACCAAAGCTGCCGTTGAGCTAGCGAAGGATTGGCGTAGCGACCGTGCTCTACGTAAGTTAGAAGCACTGTTAGCAGTAGCGGATGAGACCGCTTCACTGATCATCACAGGTAACGGTGACGTAGTTCAACCAGAGAACGACCTGATTGCGATCGGCTCGGGCGGTAACTTCGCTCAAGCAGCAGCTACAGCACTATTAGAAAATACTGATTTAGATGCGCGTGAAATCGCAGAGAAGTCGCTGAACATTGCGGGCGATATCTGTGTATTCACCAACCATCACCACACTATTGAAGAACTAGAAAGCACCGTTGAGCTGCCAAAGCCAGAGTAACGACCGCTTCCATCAATAACGTTGTATTCAACAGTGATTAAAGAATTAAGGAAAAACCATGTCTGAGATGACTCCTCGCGAAATTGTTCACGAACTCAATCGCCACATTATCGGCCAAGACAACGCTAAGCGTTCAGTGGCTATCGCTCTGCGTAACCGCTGGCGTCGTATGCAGCTTGAAGAAAGCCTGCGTGTTGAAGTATCGCCAAAGAACATCCTAATGATTGGCCCAACGGGTGTCGGTAAAACTGAGATTGCTCGCCGTCTAGCGAAACTAGCAAACGCGCCTTTCATTAAGGTAGAAGCGACTAAGTTCACCGAAGTTGGCTACGTTGGTAAAGAAGTTGAGACCATCATCCGTGATCTAACGGACGTTGCAATCAAGATGACACACCAACAAGCGATGGAAAAAGTACAGTACCGCGCTGAAGAACAAGCTGAAGAACGCATTCTTGATGCCCTTCTACCACCAGCACGTGATGCTTGGGGTCAGAACGAGCAATCAACTGAAGACACCACATCTTCAAACACTCGTCAGATTTTCCGCAAGAAACTGCGTGAAGGTAAGCTAGACGACAAAGAGATCGAAGTTGATGTAGCCGCGCCGCAAATGGGCGTTGAAATCATGTCACCTCCAGGTATGGAAGAGATGACAAACCAGCTGCAAGGCATGTTCCAAAACCTAGCTGGCGACACCAAGAAAAAGCGTAAGATGAAAATCAAAGACGCATTCAAAGCACTGACGGAAGAAGAAGCTTCAAAGCTTGTGAACCAAGAAGAGCTAAAAGAGAACGCGATCTTCAACGCTGAAAACAACGGCATCGTATTCATCGATGAGATCGACAAAATCTGTAAGCGTGGCGACAGCTCAGGCCCAGACGTATCTCGCGAAGGTGTTCAGCGTGACCTACTGCCTCTTATCGAAGGCAGCACAGTATCAACCAAGCACGGCATGGTTAAAACTGACCACATCTTGTTTATCACATCAGGCGCATTCCAAGTGGCTAAGCCATCTGACCTGATCCCTGAGCTACAAGGTCGTCTACCAATCCGCGTAGAACTTGAAGCGCTTTCAGCACATGACTTCAAACGCATCCTGACTGAACCAAAAGCATCGCTAACAGAGCAATACATTGCCCTAATGAAAACAGAAGATGTCAGCATTGAGTTCACTGAAGATGGCATCAACCAGATTGCGGACGCAGCATGGCGCGTAAACGAAACCACTGAGAACATCGGTGCGCGTCGTCTACACACAGTGATGGAGCGTCTAATGGATGAGATATCATTCGAAGCAACAGACAAAGCAGGCAGCAAGCTAGTGATTGATGAAGCTTACGTAACATCGAAACTTGGCGAATTCGTTGAAGACGAAGACCTAAGCCGCTTCATCCTGTAGCACACGAAACTCCAACTTATTGCTCTATCTCAAAGAAATAGCAGCTAATAAGCGAATTCAAGGCCCACTTTCGAGTGGGCTTTTTATTACCCGAAAAATGGGCGTATACTCAAATCACAGTATGAAACGAAGACTTACAAAGAATTAGACCTACGATGAAACAATCTCTACTGATCTGGCTTGATGCCGCACGACCAAAAACTCTGCCTCTCGCACTTGTCTCTATTCTTACAGGAAGTAGTTTAGCGTTCGCCGGTGGTCAGTTTTCTTTATCGATAGCCCTACTGGCATTTTTAACCGCCACCCTATTACAGATTTTATCGAACCTAGCCAATGACTATGGCGACGCCGTAAAAGGCACAGACAACGAAAATCGTCTGGGGCCAACACGTGCCATGCAATCTGGTGCGGTGACGGCGAAAACCATGAAGCAAGCGATCATCCTCAACATCGTGTTTACCATGGTCGCTGGACTGATTCTTATTTTTCATGCCTTAACCTCGATTGAAAGTATCTTATCTTTCATTGCGTTAGGCGTATTAGCCATTGTTGCAGCCATCGCTTATACCGTCGGTAATAAACCTTATGGTTATATCGGCCTTGGCGACTTGTCGGTGTTTATCTTCTTTGGTTTGTTAGGTGTTTCAGGGACTTACTTCTTACACACTGGTCACGTTGAACCAAGCCTATTCCTTCCGGCATTGGGCTGTGGCTTGATGGCGGTTGCGGTACTCAATATCAACAACATGCGTGATATCGAAAACGACAGCGAATGTGGTAAGCGCACCATGGCGGTTCGCCTAGGACAGCGCAAAGCCAAGCATTATCATTTTGCTCTGCTTGGTCTCGCCCTTGCGTCTTTCGCTATCTACCTGCTTATTCAAGAAAAGCCTGTCTGGATCAGCCTGCCGTTTTTGCTGAGCATTATTATTGTTTACAAGCATGGCAAAGCTGTTTGGGAAACCGAAAAGCCAGCGCAAATCGCACCAATGATGCCGGTGATTGTGAAATGCTCACTGGTCACTAACCTATTGTTTGCAGGGGTTGTCGTAGCTCAAACTCTATTGAGTTAAATGAGACTAATCATTGCAAAGGGATCAAGCGCCGATATACTCAAAGTAAGCTCATTGTTCAAAAGGTATACTAATGGAATACAACACTTCAGCACTGTGCGACATATATTTGGATCAAGTTGATGTCGTGGAGCCAATGTTCAGCAACTTCGGTGGACGTGCATCCTTCGCAGGACAGATCACGACATTAAAGTGTTTTGAAGACAACGCTTTGATTCGCTCTGTACTAGAGCAAGACGGTCTGGGGCGTGTGTTGTTAATCGATGGTGGCGGCTCACTACGTAAAGCGCTGATCGATGCTGAGATTGCCCTACTTGCCGAAGACAATGAGTGGGAAGGAATTGTGGTTTACGGCTGCGTTCGTGAAGTCGATGAGCTTGAAGATATGAACCTAGGCATCCAAGCCTTGGCTTCTATTCCTGTTGGTGCGAGCCAAGAAGGTGTCGGTGAGTTAGACGTTCCTGTGAACTTTGGCAGCGTGACCTTCTTACCAGAAGATTACCTCTACGCAGACAACACCGGCATCATTCTTTCTGCCGAACCTCTAGATGTAGAACTTGATTTGGATGTCGAGGAAGAAGAGGTCGAGTAACTCTCACTCAGCTTCAAATCATAAGAACACGAAGCATAAGAACACAAACAAAAACGCCCGCTACTGAGTAGCGGGCGTTTTTTTAAATCTGAAGAGTCGATTACTCTACTTCATCCATTTTACCAAGAAGGTTACGGATGCGATCTTGCCATGCTGAATGCTCTTCCTGCATTTGCTGAGTTTTTTGCTCTAGCTCGTGACGGCTTGCTTTAAGCTCACCAGCTTCTGTTGCTAGTGCTTGTTTCTCTTCTTTAAGCTCTTCCACTTCCATTTGAAGAAGTGCAATTGTATCTACTGCTGTTTGAATTTTTGCTTCTAGCTGCTCTAGTACTTCAAAAGACATTCTGGCCTACCTTTAAGTTATCCGTTTGATGGTGAAGGTTCACTCCACTTATTTCCCCATTCTACTCAGCAGAGCAAGGATAAACACTCAATATATTCGATATTTTGCGCCATTCGATGAAAAAAACAGCGCTTTTTACCGAATATTGACGTGAACGATTACCGCCACAACGGCAAACCGATTATTTTGATGAATAATAACTGTTTTCCACTGCGAATTGATCGAGAGCAATCTCCAAAAAACAAAAAGGCAAACGTTTCCTTTTGGATATGGTAAAATTCGCCGCGAAATTTCTATTCCCCCTTTGAAAATTTTGGAGTCCGCATGAAACGCGATTTAGCAATGTCATTCTCTCGTGTCACAGAAGGTGCAGCACTAGCTGGTTACAAGTGGCTTGGCCGTGGCGATAAAAACGCTGCAGATGGCGCTGCTGTAGAAGTAATGCGTAGCCTATTAAACAAAACCGAAATTAGCGGTGAGATTGTTATCGGCGAAGGTGAAATCGATGATGCACCTATGCTGTACATCGGCGAAAACGTAGGTGTGGGCGGCGACGCTGTCGACATCGCAGTTGACCCAATTGAAGGGACACGCATGACAGCAATGGGCCAATCAAATGCATTGGCTGTATTGGCTGCAGGCGAAAAAGGCAGCTTCCTTAAAGCGCCTGATATGTACATGGAAAAGTTGGTTGTTGGCCCTGGCGCTAAAGGCGTGATTGACCTAGAACTGCCACTAACAGAAAACCTAGAAAACATCGCTAAAGCACTAGGTAAAACACTTGATACTCTAGTCGTAACCACACTTGCTAAGCCTCGTCATGATCAAATCATCGCCGATATGCAAGCAATGGGCGTTCGTGTATTTGCTGTGCCAGACGGTGATGTTGCGGCTTCTATCTTAACCTGTATGCCAGACAGCGAAGTAGACGTCATGTACTGTATCGGCGGCGCACCTGAAGGTGTGGTTTCGGCTGCGGTAATTCGCGCACTCGACGGCGACATGCACGGTCGTCTTCTACCTCGCCATGAAGTTAAAGGCGACACAGCAGAAAACCGCAAGCACGGTGAACTTGAACTTGAGCGCTGCGCAGAAATGGGCGTAACGGCGGGTATCGTGTTGAAGATGGAAGACATGGCTCGCAGCGATAACGTTGTATTCTCAGCAACAGGCATCACTAAGGGTGACTTGCTAGAAGGCATTTCTCGTCAAGGCAATATCGCAACCACAGAAACTCTGCTTATCCGTGGCCGTTGCCGTACGATTCGCCGCATCAAATCTATCCACTACCTAGAGCGTAAAGATCCAGAAGTAGTAGGTCATATCCTGTAAGCCAAAACTCGGTGAAACAGAATATTCGAAGGCTGATACCAAGTATCAGCCTTTTGTTTTATTGCCGTACCAGAATCTCACCATGGCAGCCAATAGAGTAAAACGCTATCTGAAGAGTAAATTACTATCAATATAGTAAATGGTTTGCTTTATAAACACCTTGCCTCATAATAGTAAGGTTCATGAGGTAGGGATAGTATGAAAACAAGCGACAAAATCTTACAGACCATTAAGCGTCAAGGCGCGGTAACCGCGAAACAACTGTCAGAAGAATTTGGCATGACGACAATGGGTGCAAGGCAACATCTGCAAAGCCTGGAAGATGACGGTATTCTTGCGTTTCATGACGTGAAAGTGAAAGTGGGTCGCCCGACTCGCCACTGGTCCCTGACTCAACAAGGCCACAGCCAATTTTCAGACCGACATGGTGAACTCACGATTCAAGTGATTGATGCTGTGGAGAATCTATTTGGTAAAGAGGGGCTGGCTAAGGTTGCTGCCGAGCGTGAACAACACACACTCAAGCAGTATCAAGCTGCATTGTCTGACTGTAATTCACTCATCAGCAAGCTTAAAAAACTTACCCAGCTTCGTGAAGACGAAGGCTACATGGCTGAGCTTCAAGAGCATGATGATCACTACATCTTGATTGAGAACCACTGCCCTATCTGTAAGGCTGCAACTCGCTGCCCTAGCCTGTGCCAATCTGAGCTCAATGTGTTTACTGAGTTACTAAAAGATGAGTGCCATGTGAGCCGTACAGAACACATCATTGCTGGCGAACGACGCTGTACTTACACCTTAACACCCGCACTTTGATTTTAACGGTAAGCGATTAATGCCGTCTCAATATTGAGAAAATACAAATAGATTAAAATTTGTACAGATTTCTTTCTTAAGCTTAGAGCATATAAAACACGCTTAATGCTAAGGAAGGAATGATGGCGCATCCACAACCCTCTCAAAAACTGCCACCCTTTGATGAACTTGTCCAACTCGCGAAAAGCGATCCGAAAGCATTCAATCAATTCAAACACGAGATGTGCGAACAGATGATCTGTTCGGCTTCAGAAGTAATGCAAGACCGACTTCGCGCACAACAAAGTCACATCGACTTAGTGGTTAGCCGTTGTAAAAACCCACACCACGCCAATGTCGTACTCATGCAAGAGCTGCGCTGTCAGGTCTGTAAGTTCCAAGATGCACTCGAAGGGCGCTGCGGCTTTGAAGAATCTCTGCCTGAAAATGTCGTGCCTTTTAAGCCAAATACCGAACCTAAAATGTACTGAAATTAGCAAAGCATTAAAAAGAAAAAAGGGAGCGTAATGCTCCCTTCTATTGATTCGCGGTTCAATATTTACATGGGTCTTCGCCGTAGTCATTACGGCCTTCTGTGCCTTTCAACAAGCCACACTCAATCAGAATCCACAAACCACACACTAATGCCGCGACGGTTGCCGCCATATGAATTGGCGATACCGGCTCTGTCGTCGTTGCAGCCATTGGCGAAGCTAAACGCCCCAATACTAATGGCACATTCAATAGTAGCCAGTAATTAGACTTATTGCGGTCGTGCCAGCGCTTAGCGGTTACCGCAAGATCTGGGATCACAAGCATCAATAGGAAGATTGGTAGCAGGATATAAGAGTAAGCAGGGAACAACACAGAGATACCAGAAGCAAAACCGGTAATCGCTATGTAGTAGAAAATATTCCAAATCCAGTAAGTCTTACGACCAATTCTCCCCTTGAAAGAGAGCAGTAATTCTTTCATCGACATCTTAAATACTCAAATTTATACGCCGCTAAAAGTCAGCAGCAATGGTTAGTTTATTACTTTTTGAAAGCAACTTTTATCCATATCACGAATATTCACCGTTAAGCTTCTTACATGACTCGCTTGTTCTTGCAGGACCTGCATTAACGATCGTGACAATTCTCGCTTTTGCTCTTCCGTTCGTCCCGAAAGTAACTCAAAGCTGATATGAATAAAGTCTACACTATCTTCCTCATCACCGACCAACCAATTATGGCAACGCAATGAACGAGACTTCACTGACGGCACATCAAACAAGCCACACGTGAGAGCGACTTGGTGGAGATCTTCCAGTAAGCCTTGGATATTTACTCGCTCATCCACTGAATTGGAGTACTCTAGAACTAGATTCGGCATTGTTACTTCCTGTTGTTAACGCAATCGTTTGTCCCTTAATAACAACTAACGATGAAAAATCCGAGAAGTTAGCTATTATTCTGTCTGCCGGATCACTGATATATGCTCAAAATCTACTCTGACCATTGAGTAAGATCCAAGAAAGTCATGACCACAGTCATGATCTGTTGATATTAATCTGTTATATTATTTCGTAATAAAGTTTACTTTTTTACATTCGATTTATTTAAATACTTTGGAGATATTCCTATGCGTCATCCTGTAGTTATGGGTAACTGGAAACTAAACGGCAGCAAAGAAATGGTTGTTGATCTACTAAACGGTCTTAACGCTGAACTTGAAGGCGTAACAGGCGTAGACGTAGCAGTTGCTCCACCAGCACTTTTCGTTGATCTTGCTGAGCGTACGCTTACTGAAGCTGGCAGCGCGATCATCCTAGGTGCTCAAAACTCTGACCTAAACAACAGCGGTGCATTCACTGGCGACATGTCTCCAGCAATGCTTAAAGAGTTCGGCGCATCTCATATCATCATCGGTCACTCTGAGCGTCGTGAATACCACAACGAATCAGATGAGTTCGTAGCTAAGAAATTCGCATTCCTAAAAGAGAACGGCCTAACTCCAGTTCTTTGTATCGGTGAATCTGAAGCACAAAACGAAGCAGGCGAAACTGTTGCAGTATGTGCTCGTCAACTTGACGCTGTTATTAACACTCAAGGTGTTGAAGCTCTTGAAGGCGCTATCATCGCTTACGAACCAATCTGGGCTATCGGTACTGGTAAAGCAGCTACAGCTGAAGATGCACAACGCATCCACGCTCAAATCCGTGCACACATCGCAGAGAAATCTGAAGAAGTTGCTAAGAAAGTTGTTATCCAATACGGCGGTTCTGTTAAGCCAGAAAACGCAGCAGCTTACTTCGCACAACCAGACATCGACGGTGCTCTAGTTGGCGGCGCAGCTCTAGACGCGAAAAGCTTCGCAGCTATCGCTAAAGCAGCAGCTGAAGCAAAAGCTTAATTTAAACCTCACCGTTTAGATTAGATGAAAGGTCAACTTAGGTTGGCCTTTTTTGATCTCGCTCGAAAATCACCACCCTTAACCTCTTTTTTGTACTGAGCTCTTTGTAACAATAACATTCCGGTTTATTGGACTGCGTTATGAAAATTTATAAACAAGCTCATCTAAACACATTTCGAAAACAGCTCCGAAACAACATGCCTCAACCAGAACGCAAGCTATGGTTTTATATACGGAAAAAGCAGATTGGTATTAAGTTTCGCAGACAACATAGCATCGGAAAGTACGTCGTGGATTTCTTCTGCTGTGAACTAAAACTGGCCATTGAAATAGATGGTAATAGCCACTTTTCAGAACAAGCACAGGCTTACGATCATCAGCGTACACAAGACTTAAACAAACTTGGAATCAAGGTGCTTCGCTTTACCAATAATGAAGTTAATCAGAACCTTGAGGAAGTTTTGGTGAAAATCATGAATTCAATCCCCAAATAAACTTCTGTGTACACATCCCCCTCTAACTCCCCCTTATTTCAACATTTTCGATTCCCCTGCCGATCTAAGGTAAAGGGGGAGAACTTTCTTTGTTCACTTAGATTCCTAGGCTTACTGAAACCATAAAATGTTCAATAAATCGCTAATAGGAAAGCTTACGTTAATCGCTAAAATTTGTTGTAGTCGGTATATGTTCTAACAACTACGGAACGGTTCCTCCCCTTTCCAAAGAAAGATAAAGGGATCTGGAAAACTGACATAAGGGGAGGCTAGGAGGGGATTTTGCAATGAATCAAAAGAACGTCAGGCAAAAAAAAACCGCTGAACAATCAGCGGTTTTTAAATTCTTTAAGCGAACGCTAAGCGTGGATTAGAACAACTCTTCTGCAACGCGGAACAGCTCAGAACGGTCTGGGTTCTGCATGTTCTCGATACAGTCGATGATGTCGTGGTGAACAAGTTCTTCTTTCTCGATACCAACACAACGACCACCGTGACCTTCTTGAAGAAGGTGAACAGCGTAGTTACCCATGCGAGAAGCAAGTACACGGTCAAATGCAGTAGGACGACCACCACGTTGGATGTGACCAAGAACCGTTGCACGAGTTTCACGACCAGTTGAAGATTCGATCTCTTTAGCCAGTTCGTTAGCATCCATCATTAGCTCAGTTAGAGCGATGATTGCGTGCTTCTTACCTTTCGCAATACCATCTTGGATGTTGCTGATAAGCTGTTCTTTATCTAGGCCAGTCTCTGGAGTAATGATGTACTCACAACCACCCGCGATTGCTGACATAAGCGTAAGGTCACCACAGTGACGGCCCATGATTTCAACAATAGAAATACGTTGGTGAGAAGAAGACGTGTCACGTAGACGGTCAATTGAATCAATAACAGTGTTAAGCGCTGTTAGGTAACCGATTGTGTAGTCAGTACCCGCGATATCGTTATCGATTGTGCCTGGAAGACCGATACATGGGTAACCCATTTCAGTCAGTTTTTTAGCACCCATGTAAGAACCGTCACCACCGATAACAACAAGTGCTTCGATGCCGTGCTTCTTAAGGTTCTCAATGCCTTTCTCACGAACAGCAACGTCTTTGAACTCAGGGAAACGTGCAGAACCTAAGAAAGTACCACCACGGTTGATCACGTCAGATACGCTTGAACGGTCAAGCTTTTCGATACGGTCTTCAACAAGGCCTTGGTAGCCGTCGTAAATGCCGTAAACTTCAATGCCAACTGATAACGCAGTACGAACAACGCCGCGAACTGCTGCGTTCATACCTGGAGCGTCACCACCACTGGTCAAAACACCGATCTTCTTAATCATGCTCACCCTCGATTTTTGGGAATCTATTATTCAATTCTTGTACTTGCTGATTGTATATCAACAAGATTTTAAATCTGTATTTGTGCTTTATGTTACATTTCCTCAAAGGGAATAGCACTTAAATCGCGTAAATTTATGTAACATTTCTACTTCTGTAAGAGTATTACAGTTTTACTCAGTAACTTTGTTGATTCACATCAGAATCAACATTAATTGTTACTAAGGTGTTTTTTGAATCACGAAAGAGTTAGTAATTTTTACTCACTTTAGTTCAAAAGCCACCCACTTACCATTTGCCAGCTAATTTTTAGCACGCATTACCACGAGTGGAATTTCTGCTGCTTCTCTGGTCCAAATACGACCGAATACGGGTCTTGGTGAATTAATACATCAGCATCAGGGAACGCGGAGATAAGCTTAGCCTCTACTTCGTCAGAAATGCGATGCGCTTCAATAAGTGGGATATTATCTTCCAATTCTAGATGCAGTTGGATGAAGCGTATTGGCCCCGAGCGACGCGTTCGTAATTGATGCACACCCAACACGCCTTCCACGCTCAATGATGTCTCTTTAATCTGTTTTAGCTCATCATCTGGCAGCTTATGATCAAGCAGAGACTGAACCGCTTCCATCGCCATTTGATAAGCGCTGTACAGAATGTAGATACCGATACCGACCGCGAATACTGAGTCCGCCTGACCAATCCCAAACCAGCTCAATGCCAGTGCCAGCATGATCGCAGCGTTCATATAAAGGTCTGATTGATAGTGCAATGAATCGGCTGCAATTGCTTGGCTGCCCGTTTTGTTGACCACATGTTTTTGGAAACGAACCAGACCAAACGTCATCACTATCGCGAACAGGCTGACGTAGATACCAATTTCTGGAGAGTTCAGTTCATGAGGTCGGAAGAAGCGTTCAATACCATTGAGAATAAGGAAACATGCAGAGCCTGAAATAAACATTGCCTGCGCTAATGCAGCTAGAGATTCAGCCTTACCATGACCAAAGGTGTGCTCTTTGTCGGCAGGCTGCAGAGAGTAACGAACCACGATAAGATTAACGACAGAGGCCGCGATATCCAGCATTGAATCCACGACGGAAGCCAACAGACTCACGGAACCTGTCACCCACCAAGCTGCGACTTTCACTATCAATAAAATAGTGGCGATGGTGGTGGCTGCCCAAGCGGCGAGCGTAACTAAACGTGCGTATTCTTGTTTCATAACTTGGCTATAAAGTGACTGATAGCACAAAGTATAACCTGCAAACCACCAATTGAATATGACAGCCATGATGTAAAACATTCATTTTTAAGGATCAAAAAAAGCGGCACTCGGCCGCTTCTTTCTAAACACTTTCATTCAACGCTGATTTCTCAAGCAATGAATTACTTGTCTTTGTTCATGCGCTTTTCCATTTTGTCAGCACACTTAGTCATGCGCTCTTGTTGGATTTCTTTCAGTTGAGTCTTTTGCTCAGCCGTTAGTACGCTCATCATTTCGTGTTGCTTCTTAAGCATTGCTACGCGACGCTCAGTTTGCTTCTCAACCATTTGGCTTGCTAGGTCGTTTGCTGCTGCTTCATCGAAGTTGTCAGCCAGCACCAGTGCTTGAACTTTCTCTTGGTGCGCCTTCATTTTCGCCATTTTATCGGCTTTATTGCCAGCGTGTTTTTCTTTCATCTCTGCACGATTCGCTTCGCGCATCTCTTTCAATTCTGTTTTTTGTGCATCAGTCAGGTCTAGTTGACGCATCACTTTCTTATCGAAGCCGCCACATTTGCCGTGCATGCCTTTATGGTCGCCTTTATCGCCGCCGCCATATGCGAACGCGCTTGCTGTGCCTAACATTAGTGGAAGTGCCGCAGCTGCTAGTACAAGTTTCTTAGTCATTTTCATAATTGTTGCCTCAATTCGGTATAATAAGTCATGTGTTGCGTCTGTTTCTCAGCGCTTGAATATAGATTAGTCTTTCCCTCGTAAAGTGACGTTTAGAAAGCGTAAAGAATCGTAAAGAGTGAAAGTTGACGAATAATTAGCAGTATTATTAACCTGTAAATAGTAGATAACCGATTAAGGCTTCCCAATGGCGAACATTCTTCTTATTGATGACGACACCGAGTTAACCAGCTTACTCAAAGACATTCTGAGCTTTGAGGGCTTCACTGTTTCCGAAGCCAATGATGGCTATGCAGGACTTGAAGCTATCAATGATGAGATTGACCTGATTCTTTTGGATGTGATGATGCCGCGTCTTAATGGCATGGAAACACTAAAGAAACTGAGAGAAAATTGGGAAACACCCGTGCTGATGCTGACCGCAAAAGGCGAAGAGATCGACCGTGTGATTGGTCTTGAGCTTGGCGCAGACGATTACCTGCCTAAACCTTTCAGTGACCGAGAATTGTTAGCGCGTATTCGAGCTATCTTGCGTCGAACTCAAACCGCCACCGCGCCTAAAGCGGCCAGTGATAGAGTTCAATATCAAGACATCGAAGTCTTCCCGGGCAAACAAGAAGCCTACTGCAATGGTGAGCTCATCGACCTCACCACAACCGAGTTCGCATTACTGAGTCACCTTATCCAAAACCCAGGGCAAGTGATCACCAAAGAAGCATTGAGCCTAGATGTGTTAGGTAAAAGGCTCGCAGCGTTTGACCGCGCGATAGACATGCACATCTCTAATCTACGTAAGAAGATTCCTGAGCGCACTGACGGTAAATCACGCATCAAAACTTTACGAGGCCGTGGCTACTTATTGGTAGAGGAAGATTAATGCGTATACCTAAAATCACCAGCTTATATGGACGTATCTTTGCTATCTTTTGGTTCACCATGTTACTGGTGCTTTTGTCGGTGCTGTCACTTCCCCATTTAGACCCTCGAGTCGCGCGAGATGTGCCCGCAGATCACCTCGATAAACTCGAGCGTATCGCTAAAATCACAGAGAAACGCTACGCCAAAGAACCAAATCTGGGCAAAATTGTCTTCCAACTTGAGGCTCCACGCAGCCGCAAGGATTCTCGCGCTCGCATCTATCTGACCGACCTTGAGGGCGCAGTCCTTACCTCAAAAAGGCATTCAGACTACAAACTTAAAGCGATTCGCAACTTTGTTACCTCGATAGATAACCCTGAAGTGCCGAAACAAAAACTGTACGGACACTACATGGTCGCAGGTCCAGTACCGATCAAACTCGCGGGTGAAGAGTTGTTGATGTACGCCGGAATAAAGTGGACTCAACCACCGCCATTCTTGTTACGCCTGTTTGATAGACCTCTGCAGCTACTGCTGGCGGTTATGCTGGCGAGTACCCCACTATTGCTTTGGCTAGCTTGGGCACTGAGTCAACCCGCACGCAGGCTAGAACGCGCGGCACAACGCGTGGCGAAAGGCCAATTCGAGGTCGATCCAACACTCGAAAAAGGTACTTCAGAGTTCAGACAAGCCGGTGAAAGCTTTAACCAGATGGTCGAAGCCGTGAACCAGATGATTTCGGGGCAACAACGCCTGCTATCTGATATTTCACACGAGCTCCGCTCCCCACTGACACGCCTTCGCATGGCCAATGCACTGGCGATTCGTAAACAAGGTGAGAGCCAAGAGTTAGAACGCATTGATACCGAAGCACAGCGTTTGGAACAGATGATTAGTGAGCTGCTGACGCTATCTCGTATGCAGGTCGACAGCCATATTACTCGTGAGGTTCAGCCTATCTCGAGCCTATGGGAAGAGATCTTAAAGGACGCAGAGTTTGAAGCCGAACAGATGGGCAAACAACTGACGTTTTCGGAGATCCCAGAACGCTCTATTTCGGGCAACCCTAAACTGCTGATGAGTGCGTTAGACAACATTACACGCAATGCCATCTACTACGGTAAAGACCAAGTGGATGTGCAATTCCATGTGGTTCAAGATCAGCTAACAATTTGCGTCAATGATAATGGTGATGGTGTACCTGATGATGAGTTAGATTCTATCTTCAGACCTTTCTATCGCGTTTCCACTGCCCGTGATCGTAATACCGGCGGCACAGGTCTTGGATTAACCATTACTGAAAGTGCGATTCGCCAACACAGCGGAACCATCACGGCGACCCGCAGCCAGCTCGGTGGATTACAACTCGAAATCACCCTGCCTATCTTACCGGTGTAATACCCCCACAAAGATCGTAGTTGATAATGATTATTATTATCATTATGGTAAATCCTCTAATTAAGGAGGATTTACCATGTCGCACACTTTCCCTGCTTTACCCTACGCTTACGATGCCCTAGAGCCTTACATTGACGCTAAGACGATGGAAGTGCACTACAGCAAGCACCATAGAACCTACTACGATAAGTTTGTTGCGGCGGTTTCTGGCAGCGAGCTAGAACAGCAATCTCTGACCGAGATCTTCGCCAACATCTCTCAGCACAGCCCGGCCGTGCGTAACAATGGCGGCGGCTACTACAATCACATCTTGTATTGGAACTGCATGTCGCAAGACGGCGGTGGTGAACCTACGGGCGAGCTTGGTGAGGCTATCAAGAGTACCTTCGGTGATTTCGAGACATTCCAAGATCAGTTCGCTCAAGCGGCGATCAATACCTTTGGCTCTGGCTTTGCTTGGCTAGTGGTAGAGCAAGGACAACTGAAGATCATCTCAACCTCGAACCAAGATAATCCGTGGATGGATACCGTAGCCAGTGATGGCGAACCGATTCTTGCGCTCGATGTTTGGGAACACGCCTACTACATCAGCTACCAGAACCGTCGTCCAGATTACATCAATGCATGGTGGAACGTGGTGAATTGGAATGCCGTATCTGAAAACTACGCGCAAGCACTAGCGAACCAAGCTTAAGCGAATGGTGACGGTGGCGAACTGTACTCACTCAGCTTGCCACCGTATACTCGGGCTATCTTTGATTATTCTTGTGAACCAACATGTTTGATATCGCTCTATACGAACCAGAAATTGCACCCAATACGGGTAACATCATCCGCCTATGTGCTAACTGCGGCGCAAACCTGCATCTTATCGAACCGCTTGGCTTTGATTTTGAAGAGAAGAAGGTTCGTCGTGCTGGCTTGGATTACCACGACCTTGCGCGAGTTAAGCGTCACAAGAACCTAGAAGCTTTCCTTGAGTATCTAGAGAATGAACGTGAGGGTGATTTCCGCATCTTTGCTTGCACCACTAAAACGACAGGTCACCACGTGGATGCAAAATTCCAACAAGGTGATGTGCTGATGTTTGGCCCAGAAACTCGCGGCCTGCCTGCTGAGTTCATCGAGAGCATGCCAATGGAGCAACGCATTCGTATTCCAATGATGCCAGACGCGCGCAGCCTGAACCTGTCTAACGCAGTGGCAATCATTGCTTTTGAAGCATGGCGACAAATGGGTTTTGAAGGCGCGGTATAACCGAGCACCAAGCTTATCTTTTATCTGTTATCGATAGTAAACAGTAAGTAACAGCTAGCGACAGACAATAAAAAAGGCTCTTACCATTATCACTTTCTTGCGAAGGATAAAGGTAAGAGCCTTTTCTGTTTTCCCTCTATATAAAGAAGAGAGAAAAACAAAGAATAGAAACAACGGATTAGTTTAAGCGGTTACGATCGTTGTCGTCGTCTTTCTTCTCAAACTCACCTTCAAAGGTGTTGCCGTCTTTTGATTGGTCAGATGGATCGCGATTGAATGGGTCTTGTCCAAATGGGCTCTGGCCAAAACCAGCTTGTCCACCGGCATGGAAACCACCAGACATGTTGGTCACCACCATTTTTTCCATCATTTTCTTGGCAATCATCGCTCTTGGTGCTGGCAATAATACCAACATACCGAGTGCGTCCGTCATAAAACCCGGAGTCAGCAGCAATACACCGGCAACTGCAAGCATCACGCCTTCAAGAATCTGTTGTGCTGGCATTTCGCCTTGTTGCAAACGACCTTGCACAGACATAAGTGTCTGAATGCCTTGGCTACGAACCAGCGATGCACCCACAAATGCAGTGATCAAAACCAACGCAATAGTTGGCCACAATCCTAAGAAGCCACCAACTTGAATAAATAGCCCAATCTCAATGATGGGTACGAAGATAAATAGTAATAATAAGATAGGAAACACACGCCCTCCTTTGTTACTTGCAGTTTACGCTGAAAGCCCTAACAATCTCAAATTTATCCTGTAAATAAGCGTGTTTATTGACCAAGAATAACTTTGCAAAATATTGACGAAACAAAACCGAAAAAGGTGATCCACTTAATATTTTTATGCGCTAAGTACAGTATCATGTGCCACATAAGTCAGGACGGATTTATCAGCCCAATATTCTAGCGAACGGAGTATTTGCACACAGAATAGGCTAATAACTAACTATATAATCAGAATAATTCTCTAAGGATCCTGTTATGGCTACTCAATCAGAAGCTCAAGTTGAAGCTCCTCAAGCTACTCGTCTCGAAGAAGATCTATTAGGTCAACGTCATGTTCCGGCTGATGCTTACTACGGCATCCACACTCTACGCGCAGTTGAAAACTTCAACATCTCAAATGTAACGATCTCAGATGTACCTGAATTCGTTCGCGGCATGGTGATGACTAAGAAAGCAGCGGCTTTAGCAAACAAAGAGTTAGGTGTAATTCCAAGCGAAGTGGCTAAATACATCATCCAAGCTTGTGACCTAATTCTAGACACGGGTAAGTGCATGGATCAGTTCCCATCGGACGTTTTCCAAGGTGGTGCTGGTACTTCTGTAAACATGAACGCAAACGAAGTTGTTGCGAACGTGGCTCTTGAACTTATGGGCAAAGAAAAAGGCCAATACGAGTTCATCAACCCGAACGACCATGTAAACCGCAGCCAATCTACAAACTGTGCTTACCCAACTGGCTTCCGTATCTCTGTTTACAACAGCGTTCGTAAACTGATTGATGCGATCGAATACCTAAAAGGTGCATTCGAGCTTAAGAGCCAAGAATTCAACACGATTTTGAAGATGGGTCGTACTCAGCTTCAAGACGCAGTTCCAATGACGGTTGGCCAAGAGTTCCACGCTTGGGCTGTAACCATCAATGAAGAAATCAAAAACCTAGAATACACTTCAAAACTACTGCTTGAAGTAAACCTAGGCGCAACGGCTATCGGTACAGGTCTGAACGCAGCACCGGGTTACCAAGGCCTAGCAGTGAAACACCTAGCAGAAGTAACAGGCCTAGAGTGTGTAGCGGCTGAAGATTTAATCGAAGCAACATCTGACTGTGGCGCATACGTAATGACGCACGGCGCACTTAAGCGTCTAGCTGTGAAACTGTCTAAAATTTGTAACGATTTGCGTCTGCTTTCTTCTGGCCCACGTACTGGTCTGAACGAGCTAAACCTACCTGAACTACAAGCCGGTTCTTCAATCATGCCTGCTAAAGTAAACCCAGTTGTGCCAGAAGTAGTAAACCAAGTTTGCTTTAAAGTTCTAGGTAACGACAACACGGTTTCTTTCGCTGCAGAAGGTGGTCAACTGCAACTGAACGTAATGGAACCCGTTATTGCACAAAGCATGTTTGAGTCTCTAGACATCCTAACAAACGCTTGTGTGAACCTACGCGACAAGTGTGTAGACGGCATTACTGTAAACAAAGAAGTGTGTGAATCTCACGTATTTAACTCTATCGGTATCGTTACTTACCTAAACCCATACATTGGCCACCACGAGGGTGACATTGTTGGTAAGATCTGTGCTGAGACAGGTAAGAGCGTGCGTGATGTGGTTCTAGAGCGCGGTTTATTAACCGAAGAAGAACTTGATGACATTTTCTCTGTTGAAAATTTGATGCATCCTCAGTATAAAGCGAAGCGCTACGAATAAAGTTAGCGAGAAAGGGCTCCAAACGGAGCCCTTTTTTAGGCTCCAATACGGTTAACCATGATTATTTTGTGGATTTCCATTGGTTGCGCTTTTGCCAAATTGAATCTAAACCATAGAACTATTATGTGAACATTCCAGCGGCGAATGTTCACATAATAAAATCTAAATGAGGTGTTACTTATGATTGCAGTAGAACTATTTGTCGTCCTGCTCTTTATCTTTTTGGGGGCCAGAATTGGCGGTATCGGCATCGGTTTTGCCGGTGGTGCTGGTGTTATTGCCCTTTCACTTATTCTTGGTGTTCCAACAAGCCAATCTTTTATCCCGATCGATGTAATCTTGATCATCATGTCGGTAATCACCGCAATTGCTGCAATGCAGGTTGCTGGCGGTATGGACTGGTTGGTGCAAATTGCAGAAAACTTTTTGCGTAAGCACCCTGAACGCATCACCTTTTATGCGCCAATTGTGACCTTTGTAATGACACTAATGGCAGGTACTGGTCACACAGCATTCTCTACACTGCCTGTTATTGCAGAAGTAGCGAAAGGCCAAGGCGTACGTCCTTCTCGTCCACTGTCTATCGCAGTTGTCGCTTCTCAAATCGCTATCACGGCTTCGCCAATCTCGGCAGCGGTTGTGGCTTTCGCGGCAATGCTGGCACCGTTCGGTGTTGATTATCTAACGCTACTGATGGTTTGTATCCCAACAACCTTCATCGCTTGTATGGTTGGTGCGGTTGTTGCTAACTACATGGGTAGCGAATTGAAAGACGATCCTGTTTATCAAGAACGTCTAGAGAAAGGTCTAATCAAGCTAGCAACAGAAGAGAAACGCGAAATTCTACCTACAGCGAAGAAAGCAACGTACATCTTCCTAGCTGCAATTGGTTTCGTGGTTTGTTACGCAGCGGCTATCTCTAGCTCTGTTGGCCTAATTGAAAACCCGGCGCTAGGTCGTAACGAAGCGATCATGTCTGTAATGCTGGCAGCAGCAGCGGCTATCGTGATGTTCACTAAGATTGATGCAGCGAAGATTTCTTCAGCACCAACGTTCCGTTCTGGTATGACGGCATGTGTATGTGTACTTGGTGTGGCTTGGTTAGGTTCAACGTTTGTAAACGCACACGTTGCTGAAATCAAAGACGTAGCAGGCGCTCTACTGGCTGACTACCCATGGATGCTGGCTCTTGTTCTGTTCTTCGCTTCTATGCTGCTTTACTCTCAAGGCGCAACAACAGTTGCACTGATGCCTGCAGCACTAGCGATTGGCGTAGCACCACTAACAGCCGTTGCTTCTTTTGCTGCGGTAAGTGCGCTGTTCGTACTTCCAACTTACCCTACGCTACTAGCAGCGGTTGAGATGGACGACACAGGCTCAACGCGTATCGGTAACTACGTATTCAACCACCCATTCTTCATTCCAGGTGTGGTAACAATCAGTACTGCGGTAGCACTAGGCTTCGCATTCGGCGGTCTGTTTATCTAACATTCGCTGGTGATTGAACATTTAAAAGGAAGCTTCGGCTTCCTTTTTTGTTTTCTGCTCAATGTGTTATTTGATACGCATCAAATAACCATTATAAACTTTAAAAACCGCCTAAAAATAAAGTTTGAATAAAATTCCAAGATTATTCTGCCTAATCATAAACAACACCTACCAGATCAATCTCCTTCCACTTCCAGTTAATCCACAACGAATATTAATCCAAGCTAACTAACCAAAAAACCTTGACGATTTCCTGCCATTTTTTAGCCCTTTCATTAGCCATTATTTTTGTGAACAGCACCAAACTTAAATACCGGAGTAAGGAATAAAATAACCGCAGCTAAATTAAATCTAACTTCATTTGGATTAGTAAATATAAAAACAACCTTAATTTAAAGTCAGCAACTTTATATCGTTGAGTGCTTTATAAGTGTCCGTGTATTTACAATCTATAAATCATTAGTCGCTAATTCACATCACTTCTATTTAAGATGATGTAAGGAGATAGCCATGACAACTCAAACGATACCAAGCGAGAAAAAAAAGGGCGGCTTCTTTGCCAACTTTAAATTCCCTTCTGCCTACACCATTCTATTTATTCTGATTGCGTTCGTCGCACTGCTTACCTGGATTGTTCCAGCAGGCCAATACGACCGTGCAATGAATGAAGAGCTAGGCCGAGAAGTACCCGTAACCGGAACCTATCAAGCGGTAGAAGGTAACCCTCAAGGCGTGATTGATGTACTGCTCGCGCCTATTGACGGCTTCTATGACCACAATAGCTATGAAGCGGCGGCTATCGACGTTTCGCTGTTCATCTTAATCATTGGTGGCTTCTTAGGGCTAGTAACCAAAACGGGTGCCATTGATGCCGGTATCGAGCGCGTCACCGCCCGCTTAGAAGGGCGAGAAGAGTTGATGATACCAATACTGATGGCGCTGTTTGCCGCAGGTGGTACCGTCTACGGCATGGCCGAAGAATCACTGCCCTTCTATACATTGCTAGTGCCAGTAATGATGGCAGCTCGCTTTGACCCTCTTGTTGCCGCTGCGACCGTACTGCTTGGTGCAGGTATTGGGGTGCTGGGTTCAACGATTAACCCATTCGCAACCGTGATCGCTGCCAACGCCTCTGGTATTCCATTTACAGACGGTATCGTGTTGCGCATTGCGATGTTGATTATTGGTTGGGGTATTTGTGTTGCCTACGTGATGCGTTACGCAAGAATGGTTCAAGCCGATCCAAAAACATCAATTGTCTACGACAAATACGAAGAGAACAAAGCGCACTTCTTAGGTAATGCGGGCGGCGAAAAACTTGAATTCACCGCGACTCGCAAACTGATTCTGACCATTTTTGGTGGCTCGTTCGCTGTAATGATTTACGGTGTATCCGTTGCTGGATGGTGGATGGCTGAAATCTCAGCGATGTTCCTAGCAGCAACCATCATCGTTGGTATTGTGGCTCGCATGAGCGAAGAAGAGTTTACCACCAGCTTCATTGATGGTGCCCGCGACCTACTTGGCGTTGCGCTTATCATAGGTATTGCACGTGGTATCGTGGTGGTGATGGACCGCGGTATGATCACCGATACCATTCTGTTCTCTGCAGAACAAATGGTAACGGGGCTTTCTTCAGTTATCTTCATTAACGTGATGTTCTTCTTAGAGATTCTACTGTCGTTCTTAGTGCCATCGACCTCTGGCTTAGCGGTACTGACTATGCCAATCATGGCACCATTGGCTGACTTTGCCGGTGTAGGTCGTGACCTGGTTATCACTGCGTACCAATCAGCATCTGGCTTGGTGAACCTAATCACACCGACCTCTGCGGTGGTGATGGGTGGCTTGGCGATTGCTCGCGTCCCTTATGTACGCTGGGTTAAATGGGTAATGCCATTAATCGGTATCTTGATGGTGTTCTGCATCGTTGTGCTGAGTATTGGTGCGCTTATCTAACTAACAGCACTTCACACCTATCTCATTCAAAGCCGCTTCTCACAGCGGCTTTTTTATTGCTCCCTCTCAATGTAACCCTCTGCTACTGAAACACCTCCTCAAAGCCATACACGTCATATTCAAGGTTCTTCTGTTCGTAGCCAAACTCAAAGCACTCGCAATAGAAGAATCAATCCTACTTTTAAACATCTAATTTTCTTGATGAAATAACACTCTATTTTCAACCATGATGTTTAAACAAATAGTTAGTCACTTATTAGCGTTAATTATATTTAAAGTAATTTATGGCCTAATAAATAGACGAGGGTTAATGCCCTTTTTTATCAAAAAACACACTTAAACAGCCGGTTTTAAAATGTGATCGCAACAGCTTTATTCGCATTTACTTTGTTAATAAATAATTAATTCCACATCCAAAATTAAATATCTAAATAAAAACACTGCATACTTCCAAGCTAAGTACACTTTTATCAATAAAACTATTCTGCATATAATCCCTCGCAAATTAGATTCTAGTAAGTTTCGTCAAAAAAGCGTGCATAAAGTTCCCTAACCGCTAACTATTTAGAATGTATTAGTCATGACTGAAAGTGCATAAAGTTTGTTAAAACCCTTAATTTTAAAGGGCTACGGGATAAAAAACGATTTGTGATAGATCTCTAAGAATACCTGACTAGCAGGCGTAATATTAATTCCAGACAAGAGATATGAATAAATAATTCATTCTTCTCAACTGAAAATAAATAATTACTCTTAGCGATAAAAGTAATTCAAATATATAAGAGAGAGACGATCATGAGTAAGTTCTATGTAGGTTCTGAAATAGGTCAATTACGCCGCGTTCTAGTTCACCGTCCAAGACGCGCACTGACTCACCTAACACCCTCTAACTGTCACGATTTACTATTTGATGACGTACTGGCTGTTGAGCGTGCAGGTAAAGAGCATGACGCATTTACTCAAACGCTACGTGATCAAGGTGTTGAAGTTCTTCTTCTTACTGACCTACTAGCAGACACGCTAGCAGTGCCAGAAGCGAAAGATTGGCTTTTGAACCATCAAGTTTCTGATTACCGCTTAGGCAAAACGTTTGCTAACGACGTGCGCTGCTACTTGGGCGACTTACCAAACCTAGAGCTAGCGAAAATCCTAACGGGTGGTCTGTCTTACGCTGAGATGCCAATGAAATCATCTTCAATGATGCAAGGCATGCACGCACCAACCGACTTCATTATCGAACCGCTACCAAACCACCTATTTACTCGTGACACATCTTGCTGGGTATACGGTGGCGTATCCATCAACCCGATGGCGAAACCAGCTCGTCAACGTGAAACCAACCACGTTCGCGCTATTTACCGCTGGCACCCAACATTCGCAGGCCAAGACTTCATTAAATACTTCGGCGATGAAGAAAACATCAGCTACGACAACTCAACGATTGAAGGCGGTGACGTTCTTGTAATCGGTCGTGGCACGGTTCTTATCGGTATGTCTGAGCGTACAACAGCACAAGGTGTTGAGCACTTAGCGTCTAGCCTATTCAAACACGGTCAAGCGAAACAAGTTATCGCAATGCAACTACCGAAACACCGCTCTTGCATGCACTTAGACACCGTGATGACGCACATGAACGAAGATACATTCTCTGTATACCCTGAAGTGGTGAGTAAAGACGTGCAGTGCTGGAACCTAACTGGCGATGAGTCTGGCGCAGTGAAAGTGAAAGAAGAAGGCTACTTCGTAACGGCTATCGAAAAAGCACTTGGCGTAGACAAGCTAAACCTAATCACGACCGGTGGTGACAACTTCCATGCAGAGCGTGAGCAGTGGAACGATGCAAACAATGTTCTAACGGTTAAACCTGGCGTCGTGATTGGCTACGAAGGCAACACCTACACCAATGAAAAATACGACAAAGCAGGCATCACAGTTCTTCCTATCCCTGGAGATGAACTTGGCCGCGGTCGCGGTGGCGCACGCTGCATGAGCTGCCCAATTGAGCGTGATGGTATCTAATCACTAAGACGAAACGGCCAAGTTGAATGATCTTAAACAATCTCAGCTTGGCCAAAATGAGAGAACACAATTATGACTAAGCAAACTGTTGTTGTTGCACTCGGCGGTAACGCCCTACTTCGTCGCGGTGAGCCGTTAGAAGCCGATGTTCAACGCCGTAATATTGAAACAGCGGTTAAAACCATCTCTGAAATCGCGAAAGTGTACAACGTGGTTCTAGTACACGGTAATGGCCCACAAGTTGGTCTACTGGCGCTGCAAGGTTTGGAATACAAAAAAGTAAATCCATATCCGCTAGATGTATTGGGCAGTGAGACTCAAGGCATGATCGGCTACATGCTGATGCAAGAGTTCAAGAACTATCTACCAAACCGCAACATCTCGTGCATGTTGACGCAAATGACTGTTGATCCAAACGATCCTGCATTCGCAGATCCAACCAAGCCGATTGGCCCGATCTACGAAGAAGCAGAAGCGCGTGAGTTGGCGGAGAAATTCCACTGGATCGTCAAACCAGACGGCCAACACTTCCGTCGCGTTGTGCCAAGCCCACGCCCTACTGGCATTGTTGAGCACGAAGCGATCACCCAACTTATCGATGCAGGCCACCTCGTAATTTGTACTGGCGGCGGCGGCATCCCAGTGAAAAAAGAGAACGGCAAATTAGTCGGTGTTGAAGCGGTTATCGACAAAGACATGTCAGCGGCTTTCTTGGCGAAACAACTGGATGCGGATGCACTGCTTATCTTGACCGACGCGGACGCTGTTTATCTTGATTGGGGCAAACCGACTCAACACGCACTGCGCAGCACCACACCAAGTGAACTGGCGCAATTCGAATTTGATGCAGGCTCAATGGGGCCAAAAATTGAAGCATCGTGCGAATTCATTCAGCAAGGCGGCAAGGTCGTCGGTATTGGCGCACTCGAAGATGGTTTGCAAATCCTGCAAGGCTTGGCGGGCACCAACATCACCAAAGATTAATCTACTCGCGAGCTTTTCAAACCTTGCGAGAAAACTGAATCACCGTTTGAACTGAAATTAATACACAAAAATTGAATCGCGCTTTCTTGAATTTTCTTTCCCTGTAACAAGAAAGCGCCTAAATCTAAGAAGGAATACATCATGGCTTTTAACCTACGCAATCGTAACTTCCTAAAACTACTAGATTTCACTCCACGCGAAATTCAACACTTGTTAGATCTTTCTATGGAGCTAAAAAAAGCGAAGTACAACGGTTACGAACAGCCAACACTGACTGGCAAAAACATTGCGCTTATCTTTGAGAAAACCTCAACTCGTACTCGCTGCGCATTTGAAGTTGCCGCATTCGACCAAGGCGCTCGAGTATCTTACTTAGGCCCATCTGGCTCTCAAATTGGCCACAAAGAATCAATGAAAGATACCGCTCGCGTTCTAGGCCGTATGTACGATGGCATTGAATACCGCGGCTTCGGTCAAGAAATCGTTGAAGAGCTCGGCGCTTACGCTGGAGTTCCAGTATGGAATGGTCTGACTGACGAATTCCACCCAACACAAATCCTAGCTGACTTCCTAACCATGACGGAATACGGCCGTGGTAAACAACTGCATGAAATCAGCTTTGCTTACCTAGGTGATGCTCGCAACAACATGGGTAACTCTCTAATGGTTGGCGCTGCGAAAATGGGTATGGACATTCGCCTTGTTGCTCCAAAACAATTCTGGCCACAAGAAGAGCTACTGGCTCAATGTCGTGAAATCGCAGAACACACTGGCGGCAAAATCACGCTAACAGAAGATGTTCAAGAAGGCGTGCAAGGTTGTGACTTCCTATACACCGACGTTTGGGTATCGATGGGCGAAGCAAAAGAAGCGTGGGCTGAGCGTATCAACCTAATGATGCCTTACCAAGTGAACATGGAAATGATCAAAGCAACAGGCAACCCACATGTGAAATTCATGCACTGCCTACCGGCTTTCCACGGCGAAGATACAACAGTCGGCAAACAACTTGCTGCTGAATATCCGCAGCTTAAAGATGGCGTAGAAGTAACGGATGAAGTGGTCGAGTCTGAATACTCAATCGTGTTCGATGAAGCAGAAAACCGCATGCACACCATCAAAGCAGTAATGGTTGCGACACTAGGCAGCTAATAAATTAAAAAGTTAAGCACGCACTTGTTCGCAATAAATTGACAAGCTAAGTGCAATAACAGGGAAATGCGGGTGGCGTTCTTGGGATTTTGACCTTGGATAAAACCCGCATTTTTTTTCACGTACTAGAAAAGATTATTACCTGAAAAAGCCTGAGATTCTCAGTTCCAACAAAGGCTTAAATGGAAGCTAAAAATGGGTGTGGTTTCGCATAAAAATCCATTAAATGAATACTTTATAGAAAGTATTGCATGGCCTTTTTATCTGAGTATAATCCTCCGCAATTTGTCTAAAGAGAGCAAAAAATGAACCGCAATTCTGTCGCACATAATTGTCAAACTACACGCCAAAGAGTGGCGTTGGTGTCATTTTTATTTTGCTCTTTTGATCGTTTCGAAGCCTCCTATTTTTAGGGGGCTTTTTTTTGTCCGCAATTTGACTGTATGCATAGAAAAAGGAAGACCCGTTATGGCGCATTCGTTATTTAACAAGCACATCATCTCCATTCCAGAGCTCTCTCGTGATGAACTGGAGCTTATCGTCGATACTGCCGCAAGACTCAAAGCAGAGCCAAATCCAGAGCTGCTCAAAAATAAGGTGGTGGCGAGCTGCTTCTTTGAGCCTTCAACTCGAACTCGCCTTTCATTTGAAACCGCAGTTCAACGCCTAGGAGGCACGGTCATCGGTTTTGATAATGGCGGTAACACATCGCTGGCGAAAAAAGGCGAAACACTTGCCGATTCAGTGCAGGTTATCTCTTCCTACGTTGACGCCTTTGTGATGCGTCACCCACAAGAAGGCGCAGCACGTTTAGCCTCTGAGTTCTCTAACGGTGTACCAATTGTAAATGGTGGCGACGGTGCCAATCAGCACCCAACGCAAACCTTGTTGGATCTGTTCTCGATTTACGAGACGCAAGGCACGCTCGACAACCTCAATGTGGCATTTGTTGGCGACCTAAAATATGGCCGCACCGTGCACTCATTGACGCAAGCACTATCAAAATTCAACAACGTGCGTTTCTTCTTTATCGCGCCAGAAGTGTTAGCGATGCCGGATTACATCTGTGAAGAGCTGGAAGAGATGGGCATCCAATACAGCACCCACAACAGCATTGAAGAAGTGGTGCCTGAACTGGATGTTCTGTACATGACTCGCGTACAGAAAGAGCGCTTTGATGCGTCAGAATACGCGCACATGAAATCGGCTTACATTCTAACGGCTGATACCCTGAAAGATGCACGCCAAAACATGAAGGTGCTTCACCCACTACCACGTGTCGATGAAATCACCACCGACGTAGATAAAACACCACACGCTTACTACTTCGAGCAAGCTGAAAACGGTGTGTATGCTCGCGAAGCCCTATTAGCCCTAGTTCTAAACGACACTTTATAAGCAGGAGAAACAGTCATGGTTAAACAAACTCAGCTACAAGTAGAAGCCATTCGTAACGGCAGCGTCATTGACCACATCCCTGCTCACCTTGGGATCAAAATCCTCAAGTTGTTTAAATTGCACAAGACCGAGCAGCGCATCACCATGGGATTAAATCTGCCATCGTCAGCGCTTGGCCATAAAGATTTGATCAAGATTGAGAACATCTTTCTGACCAAGGAACAAGCCAACCAATTGGCTCTGTACGCCCCGCAAGCGACGGTCAATCAGATTGAAGAGTACAAGGTGGTGAACAAGCTAACATTAGTGCTGCCAGACCAAATCAACAGTGTCTACTCTTGCCCGAATAGCAACTGTATTTCACACGGTGAGCCAGTCGAAAGCAGCTTTAAAGTGCAGCTAAAACAGGAAAACGTGCAGCTAAAATGTCACTACTGTGAAAAAGTATTCTCTCGCGAGATCATGAGTGAAATTCGCTAACCCTTAGCGCCATTATCACGGTCTCCAAAGCACCCTAATACCGATGGATATTTATGCCAAACTTGGAATAAATATCCATTTAACAAAAGAATAAAACTCCAAAATAAAAGCAATTAACTA
This sequence comes from Vibrio sp. 10N.261.46.A3, assembly GCF_041472995.1. Taxonomy (NCBI): domain Bacteria; kingdom Pseudomonadati; phylum Pseudomonadota; class Gammaproteobacteria; order Vibrionales; family Vibrionaceae; genus Vibrio; species Vibrio sp. 10N.261.46.A3. Next base: position 97,452 of record NZ_JBFRRH010000006.1, read on the forward strand.
GAATTTTATTTGGTGATCCCCCTCAAAAAGATAACTATCCTTTAGTGGTAGACTCAATGGATAGACGATCATACATCACGCATACCTTCCCTCTTTATTTCGGGATTCATCGGTAAGCCCTATTTAACAATCGTACTCTACGGCTTTGGGAGTACGCTCGGCGCTATGGACAAGCGATAACCACATGTTGACCTTAAGGAGTTGTTCATGAACCCAATCACTGAGCACGGTTGCTTGTATTCAGCTGAAGATAAAACACTGACTGCAGCGTGCAAACGCTTACTACAACAACAAAGCTTCTCGACCCAAAATCAACTGCGAGAGAAACTCGTCGATATTGGCTATACAGGTATCAGCCAATCGACCGTATCTCGTATTTTGTCACAGCTTGGCGTTGTCAAAATTCAGAATGCTTGCGGTAAAAAGGTTTACTGCATCACGGTTGAAAGTGCACCGGTTCGTGTCGATGCATCCATCTCATCGCAAATCGAATTCATCACTCATAACCAAGCGATGGTCATCGTAAAAACTCATCCAGGTTGTGCACAATTAGTCGCAAGATTAGTCGATATCGACCCACATACCGAGATTATCGGCACCGTTGGCGGCAATGATACTGTGCTTATTATTCCAAAAGATACGATGAATATTGATGCTTGCGAACAAGTCGTAAAAGCACGCTTGGGTGTTGCTTAAATGTCTCTTTTACAAGGGCAAGTCACTCAAGTTGAATTGCAGATCCACTCTCGATTACCCAATAAAATCGCTATCCCGCCATAGGGGATATTTGTTTGCCGATGAAACTAATAGCAAACTATTACGGTCTGATTGAGTTAAGATACCTTCAACTCCATTTTGATGACTAAATAGTATGCGACGACTTGCCACATTACTTTTTGTTTGTGTTTCCCTATTCACCCAGCCTGCGTGGGCGCTATTTGGAAACGACAACGCCGAGCCAAGCTTCGGAGGCAATAACAATGGTTTTGTCCCTGTAGACCAAGCTTTCCCTTTCAATTACTACCAGCAAGACGACAAAGTCCTTCTCGACTGGCAAGTAAAAGAGGGCTACTACCTCTATCAACATAGCCTTTCGTTCACCGGGAAAAATCTCGCTATCGGTAATGTTGAATTAGAAGATGGTAAGCCACACCAAGATGAATTCTTCGGTGAGGTGAGCATTTATACTCAACCTTTATTCGTGCAAGTTCCTCTACAGAGTTACCAAGATGGCTCACAGCTGATCGTTAAGTATCAAGGCTGTGCGGACGCAGGGTTCTGCTACCCACCAGAGATTCGTGTCATCGACATTGAACCTTTCACAGCAACAGGTTCTGCTAATTCGCAAGGTAGTGACTCACAGGCTTCATCTTCTGCTAGCAACGAGACCGATGTTTCTACGCAACCAACATCTCCGAAAGCAGACGTTGTAAGTAACACGACTCAACAGCCAAATGCCCCTGTTTCAAAAGAAGTAGGCTTAGCGGATAAGCTCGGTGACAGTTGGTGGACCCCTCTATTATTCTTAGCACTCGGTGTTGGTTTAGCCTTTACGCCGTGTGTGCTGCCTATGTATCCGATTCTAACGGGTATCGTTTTAGGTGGTGGCAAGCTCAGCCAAGGTCGCGCGTTAATGCTGTCGTTTATTTACGTGCAAGGCATGGCGTTAACCTACACCTTATTAGGTTTAGTGGTTGCTTCAGCAGGCATGCAGTTCCAAGCCGCTATGCAGCACCCTTACGTATTAATTGCGTTGAGTGTTCTATTCGTGGCGTTAGCAATGTCGATGTTTGGCGTTTATAACCTACAGCTGCCAAGCAGCATTCAAACTTGGCTCAACAATCAAAGCAATAAGCAGCAAGGTGGCAATACCTTGGGCGTATTCGCGATGGGTGCTATCTCTGGCTTGGTGTGTTCACCTTGTACCACGGCGCCACTGTCAGGTGCGCTGCTGTATGTGGCTCAGAGTGGTGACCTATTTACCGGTGCAATTGCTCTGTACGCGTTGGCTATGGGTATGGGTATTCCGCTGATTTTAGTGGCAGTGTTTGGTAATAAGCTATTGCCTAAAGCAGGCAGCTGGATGGACAAGGTGAAGATCGTATTCGGCTTTATCTTGCTTGCCGCGCCTATCTTCCTGCTAGAGCGAATCATTCCTGAATTGTGGGCAACCGTGCTTTGGTCTGGCCTTGGCTTCATCGCCTTTGGTTGGCTTTACCACAGCAAGAATGCACTGCCATTTGGTGGCTGGAAGCAAAGCGCTGTGGGTATCATCGCGATGCTTGGCCTGTTCGCATCAGCTCAACCTGCGCTCAATTACTGGTTTGCAGAAAAGAGCGTAACGGTAGAACAGCACATCCAATTTGCGCGCATCAACACGGTTGAAGAGTTAGAAATCCAGCTAATCGAAGCGAAAAAACTCGGTAAGCCTGTGATGCTCGATTTCTACGCCGATTGGTGTGTAGCGTGTAAAGAGTTCGAGAAGTACACCTTCCATCAAGCTGATGTGGAAAACAAGCTGTCTGACTTTGTACTGCTACAAGCAGATGTAACGAGAAACATGCCTCAAGACATTGAACTGCTTAAACAATTACAAGTACTTGGCTTGCCGACGATTGAGTTCTGGGATGGCGAGGGTAACCATGTTCCAAATGCTCGTGTAACCGGTTTTATGCCTGCCGATGTATTCTTAGAACACATGCAAAACCACCAGCTATAACGGCAATATTCACTAAAATATAAGCCGAATCGAAAGCCGCACCGCCCCTCTGTAACGAGATGGCAGTGCGGCTTTTTTGCTATTCAGAGTAACGCTTTCTTATTCCGGGGATAAAAGTCGATATGGTTCAGACTTTTAATGCATAGATATTGTCCACATACTCAATCAGGATGATAATAAATATTAACTAAATTGTTAAAAGTATGAACGTCATGGACTCGACCTATACCATCATCATTGCTGATGACCACCCTCTCTTTCGCAACGCCCTGTTTCAGTCAGTTCATATGGCGATCAGTGGTGCGAACCTGCTTGAGGCCGATTCTCTCGATGCCTTACTGACTCTGCTAAAGAAAGAAGATGAGCCGGATCTATTACTGCTCGATCTGAAAATGCCGGGTGCCAATGGCATGTCAGGCTTAATTCAACTTCGCGCTGAATACCCTGATCTACCGATTGTGGTGGTCTCTGCCAGTGAAGATGCTAGCGTGGTCACTCAGGTGAAGAGCCACGGTGCCTTTGGCTTTATTCCTAAGTCGAGTGATATGCGTGAGTTGGTAAGTGCACTGAATCAAGTGCTGAATGGCGACCCGTTCTTCCCTGAAGGGCTTATCACTAATAATGCAGCGTGTAGCGACCTTGCAGAAAAGATTTCCACACTGACGCCTCAGCAATACAAGGTATTAGGGATGCTTTCTGACGGCTTGCTTAATAAGCAAATCGCGTATGAATTGAATGTTTCGGAAGCGACCATCAAAGCACATATGACAGCCATCTTCCGTAAACTGGATGTGAAAAATCGTACTCAAGCGGTTATCTTGCTACAAGAAGTCCACAATTAAGCTTCACTGATATCCTCTTCTAAAGTCGTCTTAGGTAAACATAAACCCAACCTGACGACTTTATGATCATCGATCTCTGCAACTACCCAAGTAATGCCATGCCACTCAAAGCTATCGCCCAATACAGAGTGTGCGCCAAGCTCTTGAGCAACCAATTGTTTTAGCGTCATTTCTCGCTCTTCTTCCGAGCCAAGTTCAATACCATAACAATCACTCACTGCCGCAACTGATAGCTCAACATCCAAGAAGAAGTCACCAAAGAATCGTGCCGCTTCTTCTGCTAGAGGCGCCTCACTGAACAACGAACTTAAGCTGTCCAAATCTTTGTCTTGGCCAAGCACGCATAAGATATCGTTCGCCTCCAACACAGTGCTACCTGATGGGTGGAGCATCGCATCTTGTCTAAACAGTGCTGTAATGCGCGTCCCTTCTGGCATAGATAAACGCTTCAGCGGCTCGCCGACACACCACTTCTCGTCTTTCAATTTGTAAACAAACATCTCCCACTCACTGGTCGGATAAATTTCCATACCAGTACGAGAAATCGGTGTTGGCGTCGGTGGTAAAGTCACTTGAGCGAGTCTTGCGACTTTCATTAAGCTACCACCTTGAACAATCAGCGAAACCATAACCACGAAGAAGGCGATATTGAAATACAGCTGAGCATTAGGCAGGCCAGCCATCATCGGGAATACCGCTAAAATGATCGGTACTGCACCACGCAAACCTACCCAAGAAACAAACCAGCGTTCTTTGGTGGTAAAGCTTCTGAACGGCAGTAAACCCAACCAAACCGACAGCGGACGAGCAAACAAAATCATACCGAAGGCCAGTGCTAGCGCAGGCAGAGCAATGTCCATCAGCGTTGATGGCGTCACCAATAAACCCAACACCAAGAACATCACGATCTGGCTTAGCCACGTCATGCCATCAAGAACATTAAGAATAGAGTGTCGAGAGCGCGTCGGGCGGTTACCAATGAACAGGCCTACAAGGTAGATCGATAAGATACCGCTGCCGCCAAGCATGTTAGAGAACGCAAACAGCGCCACACCACCACTGAGCACCAAAATAGAGTAAAGGCCGTCAGCCAGTTGCACTCGATTGATAAGACTCCATAGAAGCCAACCACCGCCAATGCCGACAAGGGTGCCGATACCAAACTGCATCGCAAAGCTTTTCAGTAGGAAGTTCATCCCCATTTCAGCATCAGGCGTGCCCAGCAGCGCAATTAAGGTCACCGTCAGGAACACCGCCATTGGGTCGTTGGTGCCTGATTCAATTTCTAGGGTTGAGCCAACACGCTCATTGAGGCTCTGCCCTTTCAGCAAAGAAAATACCGCAGCCGCATCGGTCGAGCCCACAATCGCGCCAACCAAGATGCCCTGCATCAATGACAAATCGAACAGCCACGCGGCCATTAAACCAGTGAGAGTCGCGGTACATGCCACGCCTATTGTAGCGAGCGAGAGAGACGGCCAAAAAGCGACCTTAAAACTCGCGACCTTGGTTCGCATACCGCCATCAAGCAAGATCACAGCAAGCGCAAGGTTACTCACCAAGTAAGTGAGTGAGTAATCATCAAAATTAATGCCACCGGGTCCATCTTCACCGGCTAGCATGCCAACGAAAAGGAAGATCAAAAGAATAGGAACGCCCAAGCGAGAGGACACTTGCGAAAAAAGCACACTGATAGCGATGAGCACCGCACCAGTTAAAAATAAGTGGTTAATAGTTATTGCGTCCAATTCGTCCCCCCAAAGAATAAAACCCGAGCTTTAAGCATGTTGATCTTCTGCCGTTAAGCAAGGCGCGGTCGGTAAAAGTGCCGCTGATACTATAACAAACTTATGTTTCGCTTCGTGTCATATGCAGGACTAAATACCGTTTCTCGGTCATTTAGTTGTTAAATTTTATGACTCGCATACTAATTCATGCGCTTTTGTTAGACCTTAGGCTAATTTAACAACATTGTAACATCACATTTTTCTATGGTTATGCCTTCCAACGCCCATATTTCAGTGAATTAGCGCTAATAGTGTCCCGACTAAAGTTGCACAGATCCCTTTACTTATCCTTGCTACATTCTAAATCGTAACATTACGTTAACACAGCCATTTACAAAACGGTTTCTACGAAAACGGAATAAAGGAGAAGGCAATGGCGTTCGAATCTACGGAACATGCTCAAGCCTACTGGAAGGAAAACTTGGGAATTATGGGAACACTGCTCGCGGTTTGGTTTGCAGTGTCTTACGGCGCTGGCATCTTATTTGTGGATGCCCTCAATACCGTTCAGTTTGGCGGGTTCAAGCTAGGATTTTGGTTCGCTCAGCAAGGTTCGATATACACCTTCGTGGCGCTGATATTTATTTACGTTGTTCGCATGAATGCGCTCGACAAAAAATACAACGTACAGGAAGACTAGAGGCTAGAACATGGATATTCAAACTTGGACGTTTATTCTCGTCGGTATTACTTTCGCGGTATATATCGGCATCGCAATCTGGGCTCGTGCAGGGTCTACTAGTGAGTTCTACGTTGCTGGCGGTGGTGTACACCCAGTAGCAAACGGCATGGCGACCGCCGCTGACTGGATGTCGGCAGCATCATTCATCTCAATGGCAGGTATCATCTCATTCGTTGGTTATGACGGTGCGGTTTACCTAATGGGTTGGACAGGTGGTTATGTACTACTTGCGCTATGTTTAGCACCTTACCTACGTAAGTTCGGTCAGTTTACGGTTCCTGATTTCATCGGTGAGCGTTACTACTCGAAAACGGCACGTATGGTAGCGGTATTCTGTGCAATCTTCGTATCGTTTACGTACGTTGCAGGCCAGATGCGTGGTGTGGGCGTTGTATTCTCTCGTTTCCTAGAAGTTGATATTAACCTAGGCATCATCATTGGTATGGGTATTGTGTTCTTCTACGCAGTACTGGGTGGCATGAAAGGCATCACTTATACGCAGGTAGCTCAATTCTGTGTCCTCATTTTCGCCTTCCTTGTTCCAGCAATCTTTACCTCAATCATGATGACAGGTAACCCACTTCCACAAGTTGGTATGGGCTCTACGCTATCAGGCACGGATGTTTACCTCCTTGATAAACTGGATGGACTGACCGAAGAGCTCGGATTTACCGCCTATACCGAAGGTAACAAGAGCATGGTAGATGTATTCTTCATCTGTGCGGCTCTAATGGTCGGTACTGCGGGTCTTCCACACGTAATCATTCGTTTCTTCACGGTACCAAAAGTACGTGATGCTCGTATCTCAGCGGGTTGGGCACTACTGTTCATCTCATTGCTATACACAACAGCACCAGGCGTTGCAGCATTCGCTCGTGTAAACATGATCGAAACAATCAACGGCCCAGACATGCAAGGTGTCGCAGCAGCAGACGCACCAAGCTGGTACAAAAACTGGGAAAGCACTGGTCTAGTAGGTTGGGAAGATAAGAACGGCGATGGCAAAATGTTCTACTCGGGCGATGAGCGCAACGAGATGAAGATTAACCGTGACATCATCGTACTGGCTTCTCCAGAGCTAGCGAAACTACCAAACTGGGTTGTAGCACTGCTTGCAGCCGGTGGCCTAGCAGCCGCACTATCAACAGCCGCGGGTCTACTATTGGTAATCTCAACGTCGATTTCACATGACTTGTTGAAGAAAGGCTTCAGACCAAACATGACCGACAAGCAGGAGCTGTTAGCCGCTCGTCTGGCAGCCATGGTCGCGATTGTCGGTGCCGGTTACTTGGGTATTAACCCACCAGGCTTTGTAGCACAGGTAGTAGCGTTTGCCTTCGGCTTAGCTGCAGCATCCTTCTTCCCAGCGATTATCCTAGGTATCTTCTACAAGAAGATGAACAAGGAAGGCGCAATTGCAGGTATGTTGTCAGGTATTGCCTTCACAGCAAGCTACATCATCTACTTCAAGTTCATTAACCCAGCAGCAAGCACACCTGAAAACTGGTGGTTTGGTATCAGCCCAGAAGGCATCGGTACGCTAGGTATGTGTCTAAACTTCGTAGTATCGATTGCTGTAAACAAAGTAACTGCTGAAGTACCACAAGATGTACAAGATATGGTTGAGAACATCCGTTACCCGAAAGGTGCAGGTGAAGCTCACGACCACTAAGCACGACCACTAAACAAAGATGTTTAGCAAAAAATGAATCAGTACTTACATTGTAGGGATTAGGTACTGACTCCAGAAAGCCGATACTTCGTGTATCGGCTTTTTCTTTTTCTGCTCACTTTATAAAAAGAGAAACAAAGGGTTGTTTTTAAAATCACACATGATAATAATTATCATTAACATCCAATAAAGAGATGCAGATGATGATGAAAGAGCAGCAGGTTCTCTATTCGAGGTTTTACAAAGCACAGGATCGCTTTGCTTCATTAGAACAAGTTCAAGGCCATGAGCCGTTTGTAATTCGAGAGTATATCGAATGTGCACTCACGCTTTCGGCTTACTATGAAAAGCATGCCGCTCAAGAAAACATCTTGTTGTGCGAGCTGTATCTACGCCAAGTTTTCTTTCATTTGATTGAAGCGATTGAGTCTCCTGAACGCAGTTTCGCCTTTCGTCATATCTGCCTAGACTCTATTCACTCACCACTATTTTATTTGAAGCGCCACTACTGCCAGCAACCGCAAGGCCAAGCGCGTTTTTTGAATCTCAGCCAAACACTACAACAAGTCCAAGCCCCACTTGGCTAACAAGGATAGAACATGACCCTACAATTTCGGATTGAAAAAGACAGCCTGGGCGAAGTGAAAGTCCCTGCCGATGCGCTTTACCAAGCACAAACTCAGCGTGCAGCAGATAACTTCGCGTTTAGCTCGCACAAGATGCCGACCAGTTTTATTCAAGCACTGGCGTTAATTAAACAGGCAGCGGCAGATACCAATGCTCAGTTAGGTCTACTAGAAGGTGATATTGCCAACGCGATAGCCGAAGCCAGCCAAGAGATAATTGAGGGCAAACATCTCGATCAATTCCCGATCGATGTTTACCAAACCGGTTCAGGTACCAGTTCCAACATGAATGCCAATGAAGTGATTGCTACGCTTGCTTCAAGAAGCTTGCAAGGCGACGTGAACCCCAATGATCACGTCAACATGGGCCAAAGCAGTAACGATGTGGTGCCAACCGCAATTCAAGTGAGCGTTGCTTTGATGGCAGAAAACAAGTTGTTGCCAGCACTAACTCACCTTTCTGAAGCACTTACCGTTAAACAGCAAGAGCTTGCTGAAGTAGTAAAAACAGGCCGTACTCACCTAATGGATGCAATGCCAATAACCTTTGCTCAAGAGCTAGGTGGCTGGAAGTTCCAGATAGAACACGCTAAGCAAGCAATAGAGAACGCCCTGCCCGCTATCAAGGCTCTAGCACAAGGTGGTACTGCGGTTGGAACAGGGATCAATGCTGACCCACGCTTTGCCGATAAATTTGCAAGTAACCTGTCTCAATCGACAAAGATCAGTTTCAGCTCCAGTGAAAACTTCTTTTTTAACCTCAGCAGTCAAGACGCGATCGTTGCGCTCTCTGGTCAGCTCAAAACTGCAGCAGTTGCGATCATGAAGATCTCAAACGATCTTCGTTGGATGAACTCTGGGCCGTTGGCTGGCTTAGGGGAAATTGAATTACAGGCTCTACAGCCAGGCTCATCGATCATGCCTGGCAAGGTAAACCCTGTGATTCCAGAAGCTGCAGCTATGGCGGCGGCGCAAGTCATTGGCAACGACACCACCATTACCGTAGCTGGACAATCAGGTAACTTCCAACTCAATGTGATGCTGCCAGTGATTGCTCATAACGTTCTAGAAAGCATTGAGTTGTTGGCAAACAGCTCAGTCGCTTTAGCGGACAAAGCCATCGCGACCTTCACGGTACGCCAAGATAACCTCGATTTAGCCTTGTCAAAGAACCCAATCCTAGTGACCGCACTTAATCCTGTGATTGGCTACTTGAAGGCGGCTGATATTGCCAAGAAAGCCTATAAAGAAGGCTTACCAATTCTGGATGTCGCAGAAAGAGAAACCGATCTTAGCCGAGAAGAGCTCAGTAAACTGCTTGATCCAACCACACTGACACAAGGTGGCATTGCGGGTTAAAGTAAATCGGTCATCCATAACCGAGCGAAAAAGGCCTCAGCTGAGGCCTTTTTAATATCTAAGAGTTCATTAAACTAACTCACGCGATTCAATACCGCTCTGAGTTTTAACGGTTTCACTGGCTTGGCAATAAAGCTAAAGCTGTTGGCCTTTATCGCTGCCAACATGTCATCGGTTCTATCGGCACTGATGATGACACCTTCAAAAGAATCTCCAAGGCGCAAGCGACACTGCTGTAATACTTCGAGACCCGTTCTGCCATTATCCAAACGGTAATCCGAGAAAATGACATCTGGCAGCCAACCCTCATCTAGGCACTGCAAGCTTTCGACCAGATCAACCGCCGTCTTAACCTCACAACCCCAACGTCCAATCAGATTTTCCATGCCGACTAAGATTTCTCGTTCATTGTCGACACACAATATCTTGAGATGTTCGATGTCGCTGGTCGCCATTGGCGTCGAAGTTTGCACAACTGGAGCCACTTTTTCCGCGCGAGCCAAGGTGATGGAAAAGACACTACCTTGCCCCGGCCATGAACGCATCGAAATTTGATGGCCAAGCACATGAGCAATACCTTTCGAGATAGCCAGCCCTAATCCCAATCCTTGATCGGCTCGCACTTGGCTGCCACGAGTAAACTCTTCAAAGATCTCTTGTTGCTTGTCTTCATCGATACCGGTTCCGTTATCCCACACATCAATTCGTACTTGTCCATTCACTCTTCTCGCACCCAGTACCACTTTCCCTTCCGGGTTATAGCGGAACGCATTGGTCAAAAAGTTCTGAATCACACGCCTTAACAGCTTAGGGTCTGAGTGAATGAACAATGACGATGGGATCATCTTAAACTCAATTTTCTGTTGTCTCGCTAAGGCACTAAATTCCGCATTTAAGTTGGTTAATACCTCATGCACGGCAATCGCGTGAATGTTGGTTTCTAGCTTTCCGGACTCCAATCGAGAGATATCCAGCAAGTCGCCAATCAAATCTTCTGCGGCGCCAAGTGCACTCTCGATGTGAGATGACAGTTGCTTCACCTCTTGCTCTTTTGCTACCTCAGACAGTGACGAAGCAAATAGACGTGCGGCATTGAGCGGTTGCATCAAATCGTGGCTTACCGCGGCTAGAAAACGACTCTTAGATTGTGACTCTTGATCCGAAATCTGCGTGGCTTTTACCAAGCGATGATTCAGTTTTTCGAGTTCTTGAGTTCGCTCATGCACTCTCGATTCCAAGCTTTCATTGGCATCTTTTAGGGCTTGCTCTGCTTGTCGGAATACCGTGATGTCGGTAAAGCTCATCACAAAACCACCACTTGGCATTGGGTTACCTTGCACCTCAATCACTCGACCATCAGGACGAATACGAGAAGAGGTGTGTCGAGTGCCTTGCTCAAGGTGATAAACACGGCGACGAACGTGATCTTCTGGGTCACCCGGACCACACAAACCCTGTTCGGCATTATGGCGAATCACATCGGAAATGGGTCGCCCAACCTGAATCAAACCCGCAGGAAATTCAAACAGCTCTAAGTAACGTTGATTCCACGCCACCAGCCTCATTTGTTTATCTATTACTGCGATGCCTTGGCCAATATGTTCAATCGCTCCTTGCAGTAAACCACGGCTGAAGTCGTACAGTTCCGAAGCTTCATCCACGATGGTTGCGACTTCTTCAAGCTGCATGTTTCTTCCCTGCAAAGCGGAAGTAAGTACTAACTTAGCAGACGAAGCACCAAATACACCTGCGAGCACGCGCTCTGCGTGTCGAATCAGACTGGCAGGCGCTTGTTGATTAGGAAGCAGCGGCTGACCGTGTTGTTGCCAGTAGCTGTGTAAGGCACTTTTGGCACGCTTACGGCCTACAAAACGCGACGCCAGCATCTCTAATTCAGCGACTGTCACGCGATTCTGATAGAGGCTGATATTCTCGTTCTCAGGCAGTGGCGTGCCAACAAATGCCGCCGATTGTAAGCGCTCACTTAGGCTTGGGCGAGTCGTCACCGAAACCACGGCATAACACAAGGTGTTGAGCACAATACTCAGCACAATTCCCCAGTTTGAGCTGCTGATATCCCAGCTGCTGAGCAACTCTGGTGGCGTGATAATCCACAATAAAAGGTTACTTTCACTATCGCCCGCCAACATGCTGGTTTGGCTCATTAGGGTAATCAGCCAAATCAACGAGCCAACCATTAGGCCGACATACACACCCTTACGGTTACCCGGGCGCCAGTACAAACCACCGATAAGTGCGGGAGCGAATTGAGCAATCGCAGCAAAGGAAAGAAAGCCAATCGCTGACAGTGAATGGATGGTATCGAGCGCCTGATAAAACAGCCAAGCACCCAATAACAGCAGTAAAATTAGTCCGCGGCGAATCACCAATAGCAGGCCAGAAAAATGTCGATGGGTCCTTTGGGTTAGGCGCATACGGCGCAGCAACAGTGGCATCACTAAATCGTTCGACACCATGATCGCCAAGGCGATGGTCGACACTATCACCATGCCACTTGCCGCAGACGTACCACCAAGAAAAGCCAGCAAGGCAATGTGATTCGCACCTTCTGCCATTGGCACGCTGATCACGTAGGTATCCGCTGGCATGCCAGTAAGTAGCCCTTGCCCTGCCCAAGCAATTGGCAGCACGAACAGTCCCATCAAAATCAGGTAAAGCGGAAACAACCAGCGAGCGGTATGCAGGTCTTGAGGACGTTCGTTCTCTACCACCATGGTATGGAACTGGCGTGGCAGACAGACAATCGCCAACATGGTCAAAACGGTATGAATAATTAAGGTCGGAATATTCGGTGATTCGTAGGTGGAAGCCGCCACATCAAGCAGGTCGATTTTGTCGCTGCTCATCGCCAGATACATGATGAACAGGCCAACAATCAAGAATGCCGCGAGCTTAACGATGGATTCAAACGCCACCGCCATCATCATGCCACGGTGATGTTCCGTGTTATCAATGTGCCTAGTACCAAACAACATGGTAAAAATAGCCAAAGCACCGACCACAAACCAAGACACATGATAGTCCTGATAGCCGAAGTCAGCCGCTAGGTTGGGCGCAACAATATCCAACCCCATGGTGATACCACGCAGTTGCAGAGCGATATAAGGAAGGATACCGACCACGGCGATAACGGTCACCGCCACCGCTAAGCCCTGGGATTTTCCGTAACGAGCCGCGATAAAGTCGGCAATGGAGGTGATGTGCTCCCGCTTTGCAATCAGGATCAGCCGCGCCAAGATCCGCCAGCCTAGTGTAAAGACCAGAATCGGGGCGAGGTAAATGGGTAAAAAGGACCAAGGGTTATTGCTCGCCTGCCCGACCGTTCCATAGAAGGTCCAAGAGGTACAATACACGGCAATCGAAAGGCTATAGATCCACGGGCGCCAACGCGATAGCCAACGAACTTGCCTGTCTCCATACCAAGCTATCAGAAATAACACGCCCAAGTAGGCTAAAGAGACTGGAATTACTATCCATCCTTGCATTGAAAACCCTTTTCTCATCCATAAAAAAACCTCTCCATAAGGGAGAGGTTTCATTTAACTAAGGATGGGGGATTAACTCAATCGCATCGCTTAAATTCTGTGCTTTAGACTCTAATTATCAGCATTTGCTGTGAGATTCTGACTGTTCCGAATCTGATTGATTAATCTCAACCACTGAACTTCTTTCATCCAACTTAATGAACAGAGCAAGTGCACCCATTGCAGCCATACCCCAGAAGATATTTGCGCCCCAAAGCTCATAACCCCAACCACTTAAGGTAGTCATTAATGCAATAAAGGCACCTAATGGAATCGCGTTATACAAGGCTTGTAGCGCAACCATCTTGTTTTGTTCTTCAGATTGGATGTATTGAATCGCGGCGATGTGTGCCATCGCAAATGTCACACCGTGCAGCAACTGCACCATAACCAGTGCGAAAATCGCCGTTGTTGATGCGGTAATACCCCAACGCGCCATCACTCCAATAGCCGCGACGACAAACAAAGTACGCAGTGACCAGCCTGAGAATAATCGCTTACTCAGAGCAAATACGGCCACTTCAGCAACAACACCTAAGCTCCACAAGTAACCGATGATCGCTTCTGAGTGACCCGCTTCTTTCCAATAAATCGCACTAAAACTGTAGTAAGCCGCATGGCTACCTTGCAGCAGCGCCATCAAGGCTAAAAATTTTACCACTGACGACTCACGCAGCAGTTCACCTAGTTTTGGTCGCGCCGCTTGTTGCTCAGATTGCGTTACTGGCATCACGTTAGGATTTCTCATCGCCAGAATCAATGACAACAACACGCCCGCAAGTGCAGTATACAAAATCATGTCGGTGCCAAATTGTGCCACCAAATAGCCAACAACCGTTGAACCTGCGATAAAGGCAATTGAACCCCAAAGGCGAGTTCGGCCGTAGTCGAGCATTTTCAAACGACTGTAATGGTTAGCCATCGCATCAGAAAGAGGAATGATCGGCCCACAACAGAGGTTAAACAGTACCGTTGCCAACAACATCAGTATAAAGCTGCCACCGGTGAAGAAGTGGAAACCGACAAACAGCAGCGCAGCGAAACTCAAACAGCGTAGCGCTGGCATCAAGTGTTCCACTTTATGGATACGCGGCGTAATCACTAGGTTAGCCACACAACGAGTCGCAAAACCGATACCAATCAATACGCCAATATCACCAGCAGACACGCCTTGGTCTTCAAACCACAACGCCCAAAATGGCAAATACACGCCATACGCAAAAAAGAAACCAAGAAAATACTGAGAGATCCAGCCATAGGGTGAAGGGCTAAACATAAATGACCTATAAAGTGTGCGGAAAAAGGCAGCACCAATTATGCCTATCTCGCATACGATGAAAAAGGGAATTATTACTGGGATAGTATTCCCATATTCAATGGGTCTGAATATCGCATTTCAATAAGAGATTTCACGCTCATTAATACCCATACTCGCATTTAGACTAAAGTCGTCTGGAGCTTCGCTGGTATTTTGTCAGACTGATTAAAGACTCCCATTTCTTCTTGTGATGCTTATGCCTGACAAATTTAATATGCAGCACCCACCCTTCGATAGCCTGTCCGACGCCGAACAGTTGAAGCTGCGCTCTTCATTAGACGTGGTGTATTACCGATCCCAAGAAGTGATACTGGAAGCTCAAAGGCCGAGCCGACACCTGCACATTTTGATCAAAGGGGCTGTTGAAGAGCGCGCGAGCAGTGATGGTGAGATTTACGCACACTATGCCAATGACGATATTTTTGATGTTCGAAGCCAGTTTGAACCTCACACCAAACACCAATATATCGCACTCGAAGATACATTAAGTTATCTGCTGCCCACCGATATTTTTCTTGAGCTTTACCACGCCAATGGCCAATTCGCGGCCTACTTTGATAGCAACCTATCAACACGAAAAGCTTTGATAGAAGCCGCCCAGCAGCAACAGAATCTTGCCGAGTTTATATTGACCAAAGTGGATGACTCTATCTATCACCCACCACTGATACTTGAACCAAACCAACCGATCAACCAAGTCACTCAAACCCTTAAAGAACAAGGGTTAGATTCGGCCCTAGTTCATTTGGAACATGATGATCCAAAAGCTTTTGAATCATCATATTTCTTGCCGTATGGAATCGTCACTCGAACCAATTTATTGCATGCTGTGATGCTCGATAATTTCCCACTGGATGCCCCTGTCGGTGAGATCGCAACGTTTCCGGTGATGCACGTGAACCAAGGCGATTTCTTATTTAACGCCATGATTACCATGACCAGAAATCGAGTAAAAAGGTTGATGGTTTGTGATGGTAAAAATGCGGTTGGCATGGTGGATATGACACAGATCCTCAGTGCATTCTCCACACATTCCCACGTTCTTACTTTGCGTATTGCGCGCGCCACCAGCGTTGAAGAATTGGCAATGGCATCTAACAAACAACGTCAACTGGTCGAGAGCTTGCTCAGTAATGGGATTCGCACACGCTTTATCATGGAGCTGATTTCTGCGGTCAACGAACAGATCATAGAGAAGGCTTTTGAGTTGGTGATCCCACCGGCACTGCATAATCATTGCTGCCTAATCGTATTGGGTTCCGAAGGCCGTGGGGAACAAATTCTCAAAACCGATCAAGACAACGCGCTAATAATTCAAGATGGTTTGGAGTGGCATCAATGCCAAAGCGCCATGAACGACCTCACTCATACCCTCCAACAATTGGGTTACCCACTGTGCCCGGGCAACGTGATGGTCAACAATCCAAAATGGGTGCATTCACAACAAGAGTGGAAACAAACCCTCACCCATTGGGTAAAAAAAGCCACGCCAGACACCGTGATGGATATTGCGATCATGGCAGATGCAGACGCTGTGGCGGGGAATAGAGAGCTATTAAAACCTGTAAAGCAGCACCTCAGTGATTTAATGCTCGGACAAGAATTGATTCTGACGGAGTTCTGCCGCCCGGCGTTGAACTTCTCAGTCCCCCTCACCCTATTTGGTAATGTGAAAAAATCCAAGTCAGGGCTCGATATCAAACAAGGTGGTATTTTCCCTATCGTGCATGGTGTGAGAGCGCTTTGTCTTGAGCATGGTGTCACCGTAAACAACACCTTCGAACGCATTGAGCAACTGGTCAGCAAGAAAGTGCTTGAGCAAAGTACTGCCGATAATCTCAGTGAAGCGCTCAAGCAATTCTTCAAGTGGCGCTTAGCCCAAAGGCTTTCTCAACAGCACAGCAGCAACAAGATTAACGTCAAACTGATGGAGCGAGCAGACAGGGATCTGCTTCGTCATAGCCTGCACGTGGTGAAGAAATTCAAGCAATGGCTCGGCTACCACTATCAGATACGGGATTAGGCGATTGAACGATGAATAGGTTGGTTCGCTATTACTGGCATCACAAGCTCAAAGGCTCTCTCTATCAGCCTCTGTTTACTGCGCCTATTGATCATGAATATGTATCGCTCGATTGTGAAACCACCAGCCTAGACCCCAATCAGGCGGAATTAGTCACTATTGCCGCGACCAAGATCATCGGTAACCGAATCATTACCAGCCAACCTTTTGAAGTCCGATTGCGCGCCCCGCAATCGCTTGATTGCAATTCAATAAAAATCCACCGTATTCGTCATCAAGATCTAAAACACGGCATCGAAGAAAAACAGGCTTTAATCGAGCTACTGAACTTCATTGGAAATCGTCCTTTAGTCGGCTATCACATCCGCTATGATAAAAAAATTCTCGACCGCGCCTGTTTAAAACAGCTTGGATTTCCACTGCCTAACCGATTAGTCGAAGTGAGCCAACTCTATCAAGACAAACTCGAAAGACAGCTGCCCAATGCCTATTTTGATCTCAGTATGGACGCCATCTGTCGCCAGCTCGATTTACCCATCCCGGTCAATAAACATGATGCATTACAAGACGCTATCTCCGCTGCGCTGATCTTTGTACGCCTGAAACATGGTGACCTGCCCCGTTTCAACTCTTCTTATTCTTAATTCAACCACTGGCGCTTTACATAGAGAGCAACATCTCAAAAATGAACTTAACTCGCTATTTTGTAAGTGAAAAGCAGCGTCTCATCCTAAAGTCTAATTGTGGAAATCGCCGTCCTAGCCGAGAGTGATAACACAAAGACGGTTCTGTAATAGACCTAGAAACTGAACACAAAGGAAGTTGCCAGTTCATTAGGAATGTAGGCACAAGGAGAGATGCAATGAGTGAAGCCCACGTTTATCCGGTAAAAGAAAATATTAAATCAACCACACACGCGGATAATGACACTTACCTAGCCATGTACCAGCAATCTGTTTCTGACCCTGAAGGTTTTTGGGGTGAACACGGAAAAATCGTTGATTGGATCAAACCTTTCACACAAGTAAAAAACACCTCTTTCGACCCTGGCCACATTGATATTCGCTGGTTTGAAGATGGCACGCTTAACGTTTCGGCTAACTGTATCGACCGCCACCTTGCTGAGCGCGGTGATGAAGTCGCTATAATCTGGGAAGGCGATGACCCGGCTGATGACAAAACTCTAACTTTTAATGAACTACACAAAGAAGTGTGCCTGTTTTCAAATGCTCTAAAAGAGCAAGGCGTACGCAAAGGTGATGTGGTTTGTTTATACATGCCAATGGTGCCAGAAGCGGCAGTAGCTATGCTGGCGTGTACCCGTATCGGGGCGGTTCACACAGTCGTATTTGGTGGTTTCTCACCAGAAGCACTGTCTGGTCGTATTATCGATTCAAACTCTAAAGTCGTTATCACTGCCGATGAAGGCGTGCGTGGCGGCCGTGCGGTTCCACTGAAGAAGAATGTTGATGAAGCACTGACGAACCCTGAAGTGAAAAACATCGAGAAGGTTGTTGTATTCAAACGCACTGGCGGTGATGTTGCATGGCACGAACACCGTGATGTGTGGTGGCATGATGCTATCGCAAACGTATCGGCAGATTGCCCACCAGAAGAGATGAACGCAGAAGATCCACTATTCATCCTTTATACGTCAGGCTCAACAGGTAAACCTAAAGGCGTTATGCACACTACAGGTGGCTACCTTGTTTATGCAGCGATGACATTCAAATACGTGTTCGATTACCAAGAAGGCGAGACTTTCTGGTGTACAGCCGATGTGGGTTGGATTACTGGCCACACATACCTTGTTTACGGGCCGCTTGCTAATGGCGCAAAAACGATTCTATTTGAAGGCGTGCCAAATTACCCGAACACCAGCCGCATGAGCGAAGTGGTCGATAAGCACCAAGTTAATATTCTTTATACTGCGCCAACGGCTATTCGTGCACTGATGGCGAAAGGTAATGAAGCCGTTGAAGGCACCTCTCGTGACAGCCTAAGAATCATGGGCTCAGTGGGTGAACCTATCAACCCAGAGGCGTGGGAGTGGTATTACAAAACAATCGGTAATGAGCAGTCTCCAATTGTTGATACATGGTGGCAAACAGAAACGGGCGGTATCTTGATTGCACCGCTACCGGGCGCAACAGACCTGAAACCGGGCTCTGCAACTCGTCCATTCTTCGGTGTGCAACCGGCGCTGGTTGATAACATGGGTAACATCATTGAGGGTGCAACAGATGGCAACCTAGTGATTCTTGACTCTTGGCCAGGCCAAATGCGTACCGTTCATGGCGATCATGACCGCTTCGAACAGACTTACTTCTCGACCTTTAAAGGCATGTACTTCACCAGTGACGGCGCTCGTCGTGATGAAGACGGTTACTATTGGATTACTGGTCGTGTCGATGACGTGCTTAACGTATCAGGTCACCGTATGGGTACCGCTGAGATTGAATCGGCTCTAGTAGCGTTCGATAAGATTGCTGAGGCTGCGATTGTAGGTATCCCTCATGATATTAAAGGCCAAGCGATTTACGCTTACATCACGCTGAATGATGGTGAGTTCCCAACTGCAGAGCTTCATAAAGAAGTGAAAGACTGGGTACGTAAAGAGATTGGCCCAATTGCAACGCCAGATGTACTGCACTGGACCGACTCTCTACCAAAAACTCGTTCGGGTAAAATCATGCGTCGTATCCTGCGTAAAATCGCGACTGGCGATACAGGTAACCTAGGTGATACCTCGACACTGGCCGACCCAAGCGTGGTTGATAAGCTGATTGCCGAGAAAGCAGAACTGGCATAAGCAACCAGCCACAGCAGCTAATCACTGTTTAAAACAGCAATTTCTAAACCGTCACCTATGTGGCGGTTTTTTTATGGCTGATCTTGATCTCAAATATCCCGCCCCAAATTAAGGCTAAGACGCTTTTTTGTTAAGTTGGTAACAATTCCAAGCTGTATCAATAGGAGATTAGACCAGTAAATTGCTGCGATTTGCGCTGAATTAGCTATAATCTGGTTCTAATTTTTAAATTTGGGTTTTTCTCACTAGAAATTAACCGCAAATTTTCAATAAAATGGCAACATTCACGTTCGTAAACACGATAAAGGAAGATAGCCCCACGATGTCTACAAAGTTTCGCATTCTAGTTTTAAATGGCCCAAACCTGAACCTGTTAGGCCTTAGAGAGCCTGCACACTACGGTTCTCAAACACTTGACCAGATTATTAGCTCACTGACCGAGCAAGCGAAAGCACACGATGTTGAGCTATCTCACTTACAGTCAAATCGTGAGTATGAACTGATTGAAGCGATCCATAGTGCGTATCAAAATGTTGATTTTATTATTATCAACCCAGCAGCCTTTACACATACCAGTGTGGCACTGCGTGATGCACTACTTGGCGTTGCCATCCCGTTTATTGAGGTTCATCTATCGAATGTTCACGCACGTGAACCATTCCGTCACCACTCTTACCTATCTGATAAAGCAGAAGGTGTGATTTGTGGCTTAGGTGCCCAAGGTTATCAATTTGCTTTGACCGCTGCGCTCAGCAAGCTCAACTCAAAGTAAACATAAACAACGAACTATTACTAACCTACTCAGTCATAGAGTAAGTTCAATTAACAGATAAAGAGAAAGAAACAATGGATATTCGCAAAATCAAAAAGCTAATCGAATTGGTTGAAGAGTCTGGTATTTCTGAGCTAGAAATCTCTGAAGGTGAAGAGTCAGTACGAATCAGTCGTAACAGCACTGCACCTGTAGCACCTGTTCAATATGCAGCTGCTCCAGCACCTGTAGCGGCAGCAGCTCCTGCGGCGGCAGCTCCTGCGGCGGCACCTGTTGCAGCAGAAGCAGCGGCTCCTGCAGTTCCAGCTGGTCACCAAGTTCTTTCTCCAATGGTTGGTACTTTCTACGGCGCTCCAAGCCCAGACGCAAAACCATTCGTTAAAGTTGGTCAATCTGTAACTGCTGGCGAAACGCTATGTATCGTTGAAGCAATGAAAATGATGAACCAAATTGAAGCTGATAAATCTGGTGTTGTAACAGCTATCCTAGTTGAAGACGGTCAACCAGTAGAATTCGACCAAGCTCTAGTAATTATCGAATAATAGAGAGCACTCATTATGTTAGATAAATTAGTAATCGCGAACCGTGGTGAGATTGCACTACGTATTCTGCGTGCATGTAAAGAGCTTGGTATTAAAACGGTAGCGGTTCACTCAACTGCTGACCGTGACCTTAAGCACGTACTGCTTGCAGACGAAACCATTTGTATCGGTCCAGCTCGTGGTATCGATAGCTACCTAAACATCCCTCGTATCATCAGCGCAGCTGAAGTTACAGGTGCAGTAGCTGTTCACCCTGGCTACGGCTTCTTATCTGAAAATGCAGACTTTGCAGAACAGGTAGAGCGCAGTGGCTTTATCTTTGTTGGCCCTAAAGCTGAAACGATTCGCATGATGGGTGACAAAGTGTCAGCTATCACGTCAATGAAGAAAGCTGGCGTACCTTGTGTACCAGGTTCTGACGGTCCTCTTGATGACGACGAAGCGAAAAACAAAGCGCACGCTAAGCGCATTGGCTTCCCAGTTATCATCAAGGCATCTGGCGGCGGCGGCGGTCGTGGTATGCGTGTTGTTCGTTCTGAAGCAGAACTAACAGAAGCTATCGCGATGACTCGTGCTGAAGCAAAAGCATGTTTCAACAACGACATGGTTTACATGGAGAAATTCCTAGAAAACCCACGTCACATTGAAGTACAAGTGCTTGCAGATGGCCAAGGCAATGCTATCCACCTAGGTGAGCGTGACTGTTCAATGCAGCGTCGTCACCAGAAAGTTGTGGAAGAGGCGCCAGCTCCAGGTATCACTGAAGAGATGCGTAAGTACATCGGCGAACGCTGTACTCGTGCATGTATCGAGATCGGTTACCGCGGTGCAGGTACATTTGAATTCCTATACGAGAACGGTGAGTTCTACTTCATCGAAATGAACACTCGTATCCAGGTTGAACACACGATTACTGAAATGGTAACGGGTATTGACCTAGTGAAAGAGCAACTTCGCATTGCTGCTGGTCAGCCTCTATCATTCACTCAGGATGACATTAAGCTGCGCGGCCACTCAATCGAATGTCGTATCAACGCGGAAGATCCCGTTCGTTTCTTGCCATCTCCAGGTAAGATCACGCGCTTCCATGCTCCAGGTGGTATGGGTGTACGTTGGGAATCTCACATCTACACGGGTTACACAGTACCACCACACTACGATTCAATGATTGGTAAGCTGATCACTTACGGTGAGAACCGTGATGTTGCTATCGCTCGTATGAAGAACGCATTGGGTGAAATGATTGTTGAAGGTATTAACGTTAATACTGAGCTTCAACTGTCTATTATGAACGACGAAAACTTCCAACACGGTGGTGCAAACATCCACTACCTTGAGAAGAAACTTGGTTTGTCATAATCCGTTCGTTTAAGAACAGTCAAAATGCTCACTTCGGTGAGCATTTTTGTTTTTGAACCGCCGAAATAATCAATCTTTAATCCCCATTATATTCCGTGGGGTTTTGGTGAATTTGCTCATATTTTCTGCTAGACTCGCCATCCAATTTTTCTCATATAGAAGATGCAGCCATGCCTTGGATTCAAATCAAGCTTAATGCTACCAATGAAAATGCCGAACAAATCGGCGACATGTTAATGGAAGAGACTGGTGCTCTTTCTGTAACTTTCCTGGATGCACAAGATACCCCTGTATTTGAGCCTCTGCCGGGTGAAACTCGCCTTTGGGGTGATACTGACATTCTCGCGCTTTACGACGCTGAGACTGATACTGGTGTCGTTCTAGCGCAGATTAAAGCAAGCAACATGTTCCCTGCAGACTTTGCTCATAAAGTAGAGCAAATTGAAGACAAGGATTGGGAACGTGAATGGATGGACAACTTCCACCCAATGAAGTTTGGTGAGCGTTTATGGATCTGCCCTAGCTGGCGCGATATCCCTGAACCTGACGCTGTGAACGTAATGCTAGACCCAGGCCTTGCATTTGGTACAGGTACTCACCCGACAACGGCATTATGTCTTGAGTGGCTTGAAGGCTTAGACCTGACAGGCAAAACCGTGATCGACTTCGGTTGTGGCTCTGGCATCCTAGCGATCGCTGCGATCAAACTAGGCGCGGCAAAAGTTATCGGGATCGACATTGATCCTCAAGCTCTGCTTGCATCAAAAGACAACGCACAACGCAATGGCGTTGCTGAGCAACTAGAGGTGTTCTTGCCACAAGATCAACCGGAAGGTTTGCTAGCAGACGTTGTTGTAGCCAACATTCTTGCAGGTCCATTACGCGACCTTTCTGGCATCATCAAGGGCCTAGTTAAGCCAAATGGTGTACTTGCGATGTCGGGTGTTTTAGATACACAAGCAGAAGATGTTGCAACTTATTATCGTGATGAGCTTCACATTGATCCGATCATCGAACAACAAGAATGGTGTCGAATCTCAGGTCGCAAGCAAGGCTAGACAAGACTTTGGGCGCTAATTGACTGAAATTTAAACAAATTACAAAAACAAATTGTAAATGCTCAAATATTAGTCTTTTCACGCAGCGAAAAAATGCGTAAAATGCGCGCCCTTGCTGGTACAGAACTGTGATGACATTTTTGAAAATCGGAAATTATCAACTTAAGAACAATCTAATCGTCGCTCCTATGGCTGGCGTAACGGATAGACCATTCCGTGAGTTGTGTCTTCGCTACGGTGCGGGGATGGCAGTCAGTGAAATGATGTCCTCCAATCCGAAAGTTTGGAAAACGTCAAAGTCTCAGCAGCGCATGGTACATGAAGGCGAATCGGGCATTCGTTCAGTACAAATCGCTGGTGCAGATCCACAGCTTATGGCCGAGGCTGCTCAATTTAATGTCGATAACGGTGCGCAAATCATCGATATCAACATGGGTTGTCCAGCCAAAAAAGTGAATAAGAAGCTTGCGGGCTCAGCCTTACTGCAGCATCCAGAACTCATTGAAGACATTCTGAAAGCGGTGGTAAATGCTGTCGACGTTCCAGTAACGTTGAAAACGCGCACAGGCTGGGATACAGACAATAGAAACTGTGTCCAAATCGCGAAAATAGCCGAAGACTGCGGCATACAAGCTCTTGCGCTCCATGGAAGAACTCGCGCTTGTATGTACAAAGGTGAGGCAGAATACAAACACATTAAAGCAGCGAAACAAGCAGTATCTATTCCGGTTATCGCTAACGGTGATATCGATAGTCCGGAAAAAGCGAAGTTTGTGCTGGAGTACACCGGCGCTGATGCTTTAATGATAGGTCGACCTGCCCAGGGACGTCCTTGGATTTTTAACGAAATCCTACACTATTTGGAAAACGGCACCACGATGGACCCACTCCCGATTTCGGAAGTGAAAGACATCATGCTTGGTCATGTGCACGCTCTACATGAATTTTATGGAGAGTTTTTAGGCCCTCGCATCGCTCGTAAGCATGTGGGTTGGTATCTAAAAGAACATGAACAAGCGAGTGAGTTTCGCCGTACCTTCAACGCATTCGAAGCAGGTGATCTGCAGCTTGAAGCGCTAGAAGGTTTTTTTGATAACGTTGCACCATAATTACGAGAAGAGCTAGACCGAATATGTTCGAACAAAATCTGACTTCAGAAGCATTGACAGTAACTACAGTTACATCACAAGACCAAATCACGCAGAAGCCACTACGTGACTCAGTTAAAGCATCATTGAAAAATTACCTTGCTCAATTAAACGGTCAAGAAGTCAGCGAGTTATACGAATTAGTATTAGCTGAAGTTGAACAGCCACTACTAGACACTATCATGCAGTACACTCGCGGTAACCAAACTCGCGCAGCAACCATGATGGGTATTAACCGCGGTACTCTTCGCAAGAAACTTAAAAAATACGGCATGAACTAATCGTTCTTTCGTAATTTATTGAATTGAAAGCCAAGCTCATTGTTGAGTTTGGCTTTTTTTTGGCTTGTCGAACCGTGATAGGTAGCTGATTACTCTCCTGTGCGACAACAGCGCCCTTTGTCGACATTTGCGGAATCCAAGGCTGCCAGAATCGAACAATGGCTTGCATCGTCGTCTACGTGCCCACAACACGCATCATTAATCTTTTTAAGTGCGGTGCGAATCTTAGTTAACTCAGTGATCTTCTCATCAATCATCTCTAATTTTGCTGAGGTAATCGACTTCACTTCAGCGCAACTGTGCTGTGTGGCCTCGAGGCGAATCTCAAGCAATTCTTTAATCTCGTCCAAACTCAGCCCCAACGCTTTAGATTTGAGAATAAACGTCACCTGTTTCTGGTTATTTTCATCATATAGGCGATAACCCGACTCACTGCGACTGGCTGGCGCGATCAGGTTATTCTTCTCATAAAATCGCAAGGTATCGGCTGTCACACCGCATCGCTTCGCTAATTCACCGATCTGAAACATGTTTTTTCCTACTGTTTCGTCCATTCCACAATTAACCTTATCGTTACTTTTCAGGCTGAAATGGCACTTTTCATAATTAATTTTGAGATGCCAAACGATTGCGCGAGCTTTTTTGTAATAAATTAGTTAGAATCTGCGCCATCAAATTTGGAGTTGGTTATCTTATAGCTTAATCATAAGACTAACCCAAAAGGTCTTTACCAAAACTGGCCAATATTTTATCTCTTACTGGTATCTAAGATAATCCACGCTAAGAAGATAGAAACAAGTTCTTTTTTGGCAAATATCTTTATTTTAACCCCATGAATTTGAGGAAGATGGAAGCATGAATAACGCTCGTCCAATTCGCCGCGCTCTAATCAGCGTATCAGACAAAACTGGTATCGTTGAATTTGCACAAGCTCTTGCTAACCGTGGTGTAGATATCCTATCTACCGGTGGCACTGCTCGCCTGCTTGCTGAAAAAGGCATCTCTGTTACAGAAGTATCTGACTACACTGGTTTCCCAGAAATGATGGATGGCCGTGTTAAGACTCTGCACCCAAAAGTTCATGGTGGTGTTCTAGGCCGTCGTGGTCAAGATGATGACGTGATGGAAACTCACGGTATCAACCCTATCGATATGGTTGTTGTAAACCTATACCCATTCGCAGAAACCGTTGCTAAAGAAGGTTGTACCCTTGCTGACGCTGTTGAGAACATCGACATCGGTGGTCCAACAATGGTTCGCTCTGCTGCTAAAAACCACAAAGACGTTACTATCGTTGTTAACGCACACGACTACGAGCGTGTTGTGGCTGAAATGGACGCGAACGAGCAATCTCTAACGCTAGAGACTCGCTTCGACCTCGCTATCGCAGCATTCGAGCACACCGCTTCTTACGACGGCATGATCGCAAACTACTTCGGCACTATGGTTCCTAGCTACGGCGAGAACAAGGAAGGAGACGAAGAGTCTAAATTCCCTCGTACGTTCAACCAACAGTTCGAGAAAAAACAAGACATGCGCTACGGTGAGAACAGCCACCAAGCAGCCGCATTCTACGTTGAAGCAAACCCTGAAGAAGCATCTGTTTCTACTGCTCGCCAAATTCAAGGTAAAGCCCTTTCTTACAACAACATCGCTGACACTGACGCAGCACTTGAGTGTGTGAAAGAGTTCGACCAGCCAGCATGTGTAATTGTTAAGCACGCTAACCCATGTGGTGTAGCACTAGGTGAAGACATCCTAGAAGCTTACGACCGTGCATTCAAAACAGACCCAACGTCTGCATTTGGTGGCATCATCGCTTTCAACCGTGAGCTAGACGCTGCAACAGCAACGGCTATCACTGAGCGTCAATTCGTTGAAGTTATCATTGCACCATCAGTTTCTGCTGAAGCAGTAGAAATCGTAGCGGCTAAGAAAAACCTTCGCCTACTTGAGTGTGGTGAGTGGACGACTAAGACAACTGGCTTTGACGTGAAACGCGTTAACGGTGGTTTGCTAGTTCAAGACCGCGACCAAGGCATGGTGTCTGAAGATGACCTTAAAGTGGTTTCTAAGCGCCAACCTACAGCTGAAGAACTAAAAGATGCCCTGTTCTGCTGGAAAGTAGCGAAGTACGTTAAATCTAACGCTATCGTTTACTCAAAAGGCGATATGACAATTGGTGTAGGCGCTGGCCAAATGAGCCGCGTTTACTCGGCGAAAATCGCAGGCATCAAAGCTGCAGACGAAGGTCTACAGGTTGAAGGTTGTGTAATGGCATCTGACGCGTTCTTCCCATTCCGTGACGGTATCGACGCGGCAGCAGAAGCTGGCATCAAGTGTGTTATCCAACCGGGCGGCTCTATGCGTGATGACGAAGTTATCGCAGCAGCAGACGAACACGGCATGGCGATGATCTTTACGGGCATGCGTCACTTCCGCCACTAATTTCCTCTTCGTATTTGGCACTGTGGCGTCGTTAGCTGCTTTCGCCCACCCCGGTCACATAGCGGACTATGCTCCCGGGGATGGGCTCAATTGCTGCCTAGCCACATCACCAACTACTTTGAGCAACAATTAACTTAAATTTCTCAAAACCGTCATTCCGTATAGCGAGGAACGAGCGTAATACGGAATCTCTTGGTTTAACACGTTAAACAGATTCCCGACAGTTTCGTTCCTCAACTTCGGGAATGACGAATTTTGATTAAAGGATTTAAAATGAATGTACTAATTATTGGTGCCGGCGGTCGTGAGCACGCACTAGGTTGGAAAGCGGCACAAAACCCAAACGTTGAAACAGTATTCATCGCTCCAGGTAACGCAGGCACTGCACTTGAGCCGAAACTAGAGAACGTAAACATCGGCGTTGAAGACATCGCTGGTTTAGTGGCGTTTGCTCAAGAGAAAAAAATCGAACTGACTATCGTTGGCCCTGAAGCGCCATTAGTTATTGGTGTGGTTGACGCATTCCGCGAAGTAGGTCTTCCTATCTTTGGTCCAACTCAAGCAGCAGCACAGCTTGAAGGTTCGAAAGCATTCACTAAAGACTTCCTAGCTCGTCATGACATCCCAACGGGTTACTACGCAAACTTCACTGAGATTGAGCCAGCTATCGCTTACGTACGTGAGCAAGGCGCTCCAATCGTAGTAAAAGCTGACGGTCTTGCAGCGGGTAAAGGCGTTATCGTTGCGATGACCCTTGAAGAAGCTGAAGACGCAATCAAAGACATGCTAGCGGGCAACGCATTTGGCGAAGCTGGCAGCCGCGTGGTTATCGAAGAGTTCCTTGAAGGCGAAGAAGCAAGCTTCATCGTAATGGTTGACGGTTCTAGCGTTCTTCCTATGGCCACCAGCCAAGATCACAAACGTGTTGGTGACAAAGACACGGGTCCTAATACTGGCGGTATGGGTGCTTACTCTCCAGCCCCAGTTGTGACGCCTGAAATCCACAATCGTATCCTTGAGGAAGTTATCTACCCAACGGTACGTGGTATGGACGCAGAAGGCGCACCTTACACGGGTTTCCTTTACGCAGGCCTAATGATCGATGCTGACGGCACACCTAAAGTTATCGAATACAACTGCCGCTTCGGCGATCCAGAAACGCAACCTATCATGATGCGTATGGAGTCAGACCTTGTTGAGCTTTGCCTAATGGCTATCGACGAGAAACTAGACGAAGCAGAATCAAAGTGGGATCCACGCGCTTCTATCGGTGTTGTTCTTGCGGCTGGCGGTTACCCTGCTGACTACGCAAAAGGTGACGTTATTTCACTACCAACAAGCGAAGTTGAAGGCCAAAAGGTTTTCCACGCAGGTACGACAAATAACGAAGCTGGCGATGTGGTGACAAACGGTGGTCGTGTTCTTTGTGCAACGGCACTGGGTAACACGGTTTCTGAAGCTCAAGAGCGTGCTTACGCATTGACGAAGCAAGTTAGCTGGAATGGTATGTTCCACCGCAATGACATTGGTTACCGTGCGATTGCGCGCGAGCAAGAGCAGTAATCAATCTGGTTACTCGCTTACTTTCCATAATAGTAAGCAAATGACAGTAAGCGAATAACAACAAAAGGCGCCTCAATAGGCGCCTTTTTTATTACTCAATCTTTCTAGAAATCCGCGTCTGTACAGACAAATCAGCACTTGGCCTACAGTAGGCCAAATACTCTCAATCCTTTGATTACTCGCTATTCTTTCAACAATGATGGCCTAACGACACAATCATGGTTGTCTTCAGCTAGCATCAGTAACTCTTCCACGCTCATCTTACCCAGTGAATCACTGCCAAGAAACGCCGCATAGCTTTCCACTGATGCCAATCGGTCGATCACGAAGCTTGGTAAGGTCTGGTTAAATTCAATGCGATCAAATTCACCACCAGCGCACGTCTTAAAAGAGCTGCCATCCCAGTAACCCTGAACCAGTCTGAGACCTTCGTCATTCTGCTTCATCGTAGTCTCTAGAACCGACTTAGCTTCTTTCTGGTAGTTTTCGAGTTGCTTAACTTGGATAGGTAATATTTTGCTATCAATACGATACTGTTGATACACAGCTTCGCCTGACTTATTGAAACGCACATGGACTCGATAAGGAACCAGCTCATTAGAAGAGTTACGCTGCTCGCCTTCACGAATGAATTCACGAAGCACGCCTTCTGACCAAGCATAATCAGTTTGGTACCAGCCGTAATCGCCGACAGTGACGTAGTCAGCTGAAGTATGAGGTTGTGTTAGCTTGTTTGTAACCCAGTAGAAACTTGTCGCGTCGCCCATGACTTGGCCGCCGGTATGAGTTTCAAATTGCTCTAGGTTTTTGCGAGGGCTTGTTGAAGAACAGCCAATAAGAAATGTAGATAATAGTGAAACGAGAAGAAATGCTTTTTTCATAAAAACCTGTACCGAGGTGGAATACGACTACCTCGGTACAGTTTAGATTATTTCACTGAATCTTTCAGCGCTTTACCTGCAACAAATGCTGGAACATTTGCAGCAGCGATTTGGATCTCATCACCAGTTTTTGGGTTACGACCAGTGCGAGCTGCACGGTGGTTTACTTTAAAAGTACCAAAACCAATTAGCTGAACTTGATCGCCATCTTTAAGAGCATCTGTAACACCGCCAAGAGTCGCTTCTAGAGCAGCTTTAGCTTGTGCTTTAGAAAGGTCCGCTTTTTCAGCAATAAAGTCGATTAATTGAGTCTTGTTCATTTTAGGTTTCCCTTCTTTGTATTTTTGAATTCAATTCACTCTAAAACATAAATGCCCCATCTGGCAAAGGTTTGTCGTCGATCTTTAGCTCTAATGCCGTAGTTTTAGCCATAATATGAGTAATAACTCACAATTTGTTACTGATTTTATTAAGCAAGCCCTTGTTTAAAAGGGGCTGAGAGCAAAATTAATGATGACCTAGCCACTACTTTTTCACTATAATCCACGCTGAATCGCTGCTAAAGCGTACAATTTAATTTAAGGGCAAACATGCTGCTGCTAACTATTTACGTCTCCATTGCTATTGGAGTTTCTTTCATTTGTTCTGTTTTGGAAGCTGTACTTTTGAGTATTAGTCCGAGCTACATTGCTCAACTAAAACAAAATGGGCACCCTGCAGCAGAGTCTTTAGACAAACTGAAAACAGATATTGACCGCCCGCTTGCGTCAATTTTAACGCTCAACACCATCGCGCATACTATCGGTGCTGCGACAGCAGGTGCACAAGCGGCTGTCGTTTTTGGTAGCCAATGGTTAGGTGTCTTCTCTGCCGTGCTAACGCTGGGTATTTTGGTATTGTCTGAGATTGTTCCAAAAACCATTGGTGCAACGTACTGGCGTCAACTTGCTCCTGCTTCGGCAAGCGTACTGCGCTGGATGGTGTTCTTCCTAACACCGTTTGTCTGGTTCTCAGAACAGATCACCAAGCGTCTTGCTCGTGGGCACCAGGCACCAAAAATGCGTGATGAGCTATCTGCAATGGCGATCTTGGCAAAAGAGAGCGGTGAATTTGCAGAAGGCGAATCAAAAATCCTGAGCAACCTACTGGGTATTCAAGATGTACCCGTGACTCAGGTAATGACGCCGCGCCCAGTGGTATTCCGTGTTGATGCGGAAATGAGTGTGAATACGTTCCTAGAGCAACACAAAGACACGCCATTCTCACGTCCGCTGGTTTACAGCGAGCAGAGTGACAACATCATCGGTTTTGTTCACCGCTTAGAGCTGTTTAGATTGCAGCAAGCCGGTTGTGGCGAAAAAGCTCTGGGTGAGGTAATGCGCCCTATCCATGTGTTGCTGAACAACATGGGCTTGGCTAAGGCTTTTGACCAGATGATGGCAAACCGCCTGCAACTGTCTTTAGTTGTGGACGAGTACGGCACTATTCAGGGCATCATCACCCTAGAAGATATCTTTGAGCACCTAGTGGGTGAAGAGATTGTCGACGAAGCAGATAAGACGACTGACATGCAAGAACTGGCGTTCCAACGCTGGGAAAAGTGGAAAGAAACACACGGCGTTATCGAAAACCGCGATGACGAGGACGAGGACGAGCTAGAGGAAGAAACTCCAGCAGACACCGACTCTTCAGATGCAAAATCAACGGATGACGGCGACGCATCAAAAGACAAAGTGCAGAACGAAGACAAAAAAGACGCTTAATCTAAATTTGATACCGTCAGATACAACAAAGGCTCCCTAGGGAGCCTTTGTTTTTATTCGTACCTTGGTGCAATTGCGAATTATAGCGCAACACCAATGTTACTGACTGGGTCTTCACGCAGTTCGTGGCGTAGGTCCTTGATCAGCTCTAAGTCACGCTCAGTCGTTTCACGTAGAGGTCGGAAAATGGCCCACTGAACGTCCCACTCTTCACATACCGCTTCGTTTTCTTTCTGGTTTTCGTTCGTCACTTCTTCAGCGCCTTGAGCAAACTCAAGCTCAGCAACCGTCTTCACCGATTGTTGACTCACTTTAATTACCGCTTCCAACATATGTTCACGGTCAAGCAGACCATGAATTAGCGTTGCTAGGCCTTGGCATGCGTCCATTGCTGGGTAAACACCATAAAAATCAAAATCATCACCGCTAGGGAATAGCTCTTCAACCTTCTCAAGTTGACGCTCAAAGTTCACCTTTGCTGTTTTAACCGTCAGGATTTCCCAAATGCTATCCAAAACATCACGATAGATTCGAGCTTCCGCAAATTCTGTATTCTCACAAAACATGGCATAGTTAGGGTACATACGCTCACATAGACACGCCATAAAGGTAATTTGTTGCCAAGGTTCTAACTTTTCTAGACGAACCTGCAGTGGATTCTGAAGCATAGTCACTCAATAATTGCAGAAAAAGACAGCGAAAGTGTACTTGATAAACCCTGGGGGGAAAAGGTAAGCCGATGAACAATTTTACGAATAAGCTCTATATTCTTACTGAGCATGACGATACCTATACGCAACTGATTCTAAACCAGGATTTACCCGACCTAGAAATCACTCAAAACCCCGAATCAGCACAGATTGTCTTGGCGTCACCACCTCTAATCGCAGAGCGCCTCGGCGAGTTTAAAGAGCTAGACTGGGTACAGAGTACCTATGCCGGAATCAATAAACTCACTCAACCAGATCTGCGTCAGGACTATACGCTAACCAACGTTAAAGGCATCTTTGGCCCGGCTATCGCAGAATACGTATTGGGTTACACAATCAGTCACTGTAGACACTTCCCTCATTACCACCAGCATCAACAACAACGAAACTGGCAGCCACAGCTTTATACTAGCCTAACTGACAAAACTATGGTGATTTTAGGAACAGGTTCAATCGGCAGTCATTTGGCAAAAACCGCGGCGGCTTTTGGCATTCATACCATAGGTGTCAACCGTACGGGCATCCCATCCAAACAAGAAACCTTTAAAGAGACCTTCCACATCAATGAGATAGAGGCTGCACTCAAGCAGGCCGATATTGTGGTCAACACCTTGCCATCAACCGCTGAAACCTATCAGCTGTTGAACCAAACCACGTTAGGTTACTGCTCTAATGTGTTGCTGTTTAATGTCGGTCGAGGGGAAAGCATCGACAATAAAGCCTTGTTGCTCGCCATAAAGAACAGATGGGTAAAACACGCATTTTTAGATGTGTTTGAAAGTGAGCCCCTCTCTCAGGAACACCCTTTCTGGAAACTACCGCAAGTCACCATCACCCCACACATCGCTGCACTCAGTGAACCAAGACAGGTGGTCGAGATCTTCGCAGAGAATTATCAACAGTGGCGAGATGGCTTTACGCTTAATCATGTCATCGATTTTGATAAAGGTTACTGATGTCCTCTTCGTTACTTAAAGAGATTCGACAATGCCGAGCTTGTGAGCCTCACCTATCACACGGTGCTAACCCGGTGATTCAAGCGCATCCAAACGCGCGCTTGCTGATCATAGGTCAAGCGCCGGGTATCAAGGTGCATGAGTCGTCCATCCCTTGGAATGACGCGAGTGGCGAACGATTAAGAGGATGGTTAGGGATAGATAGCGATACTTTTTACGACGAGCAAAAAGTCGCGATTGTGCCTATGGGGTTTTGTTATCCGGGGAAAGGGAAAAGTGGCGATCTCCCACCACGCAAAGAGTGCGCGGAGCTTTGGCATAACAAGGTGCTGCAATCTCTACCCAATATTCAAATGACACTGCTGATTGGCCAGTACGCACAAAACCATTACCTAACAAACAAAACCACCAGCACATTGACCGAAACCGTGCGTGATTGGCAAAGGTGGGCGCCTGAGTTTTTGCCATTACCCCACCCTTCGCCACGCAATAATATCTGGCTCAAGAAGAACCCTTGGTTTGAAAATGAAGTCATTCCTTATATCAGGAAACACATCTCTGAGCATTTGGCCTACCATGATCCAAATACCTAATTAACTGCACACAACAAGATTAAACCTCCATCAAATGCCAATTTCAGGCAATAAAAAAGCGCTGTTGGTTTCCCAACAGCGCTTTCAATAATCTTACTCAGAATTACTTGTGGTAAGGCTTAGACAATTCGTGAACAGCGTCAACGAATACACCAGCGTTCTCTGGCGGTACATCTAAGTGGATACCGTGGCCTAGGTTAAATACATGACCAGTACCACCGTCGCCGAAGCCTTCTAGGATGCTGCCCACTTCTTCGCGAATACGTTCAGGCTGAGCGTAAAGCATTGAAGGATCCATATTACCTTGCAGAGCAACTTTGTCGCCGATGCGAGCTTTTGCATCTGCGATGTTGATTGTCCAGTCTAGACCAACCGCATCACAACCTGTTGCTGCGATAGACTCAAGCCACATGCCGCCGTTCTTAGTGAACAGAGTAACCGGTACTCGACGACCTTCGTTTTCACGGATTAGGCCATCAACGATTTTGTGCATGTATTGCAGTGAGAATAGGTTGTAGTCACGAGGGGTCAGTACACCACCCCATGTATCAAATACCATTACCGATTGAGCACCCGCTTTAATTTGCGCGTTCAAGTATTCGATAACACTGTCAGCCAGCTTGTCTAGAAGCAGGTGCAGCGTTTGTGGTTCTGCGTACATCATCTTCTTGATCTTAGTGAATGCTTTAGAGCTTCCACCTTCAACCATGTATGTCGCTAGAGTCCATGGGCTACCAGAGAAACCAATCAGTGGCACTTCGCCTTTCAGGTCTTTACGGATCTGACGAACGGCATTCATTACGTATTGAAGCTCACCTTCTGGATCAGGTAGGCCAATCTTCTCTACGTCAGCTTTACACGTGATAGGACGCTCAAACTTGGGACCTTCACCTGTTTCAAAGTACAAACCTAAGCCCATTGCATCAGGGATAGTTAGGATGTCTGAGAACAAGATTGCCGCATCAAGCGGGAAACGACGTAAAGGTTGAAGTGTTACTTCTGATGCCAGTTCCGCGTTTTTGCACAAAGACATGAAATCGCCCGCTTCAGCGCGCGTTGCTTTGTACTCAGGAAGATAGCGGCCAGCTTGGCGCATCATCCATACCGGTGTGTAATCAACAGGCTGTTTTAAAAGTGCGCGTAAATAGCGATCGTTTTTTAATTCGGTCATTCCGTTAAATTCCAATTCAATCTTGTCTAGTTTTGATGGCAAGTATTCTAACACTGATTGAAGGGTAAAAGCTGTGTGCTTTGCAACCTAGATCAAGTTATTAACTTTTAAATCAATGCTTAATTTGCACCCAATTACGGGAGCATGTTAAAAATTTGTTCGCTAGCGAAAATTACAATTATAACATCTGAGTAGTCACTACTCAGCATCTCATAACGACATCTTACTTACCCCCTCCACTTGTGGAGGGTTTTTTTTAGCTTTTGACCACCCATAGGCCAAATACTATCACAGGCAAATTAGTGCTCTAGCATCTGCTCCGTCACACCATCTTTCATCACGTCATCAACGGTTTTCTCAATCAACTGTCTCGCAATGGTTCCAACAGGAGCAACATCAGGTAGGCTTGTTACGTCAAACCATTGAGCATCCGATAGCTCGCTGTAGTCAGGCTTAAGCGTACCACCAGCACAATCGGCGAGAAAGCCCATCATCATACTCGATGGAAACGCCCATGGCTGGCTGCCAAAGTAACGAATATTATCGACATCGATACCCGTTTCTTCTTTGACTTCTCTTGCCACACACTGCTCTAAGGTCTCTCCAACCTCTAGGAAGCCCGCTATCACGGTATACATGCCTGTTTTATGTCTTGGGTGCTGCGCAAGCAATATCTTGTTGTCGTTTCGCACAGCGACAATGATGCACGGGAAGATACGAGGATAATGAAGTGTGCGGCAATCTCCACACTGCATCGCCACCTGGTTATGGTTGAGATGATTTCGACCACCACACTGAGGGCAAAAACGCATACTTTGAGTCATATGCCCATATTGGATGGCTTTGCTTGCAGTCAAGAAACTCGCTTCGGGCCAGTGTAGTAACTCTCTTAGGCTGACCATGCTCAGCTCATTCTCCACATCACAATCGTTGAGCCAATACACCTTGCGACCTTGATGCTGACCAATACAGATTGCATGCTCAACACTCAGCCCAAGCTCTTCAGCAGAGCCAAACGGAAACTGATCATTATTAACCCAAATATCACTACCAGAAACGACGCACCAATAAGCTTGCTCTGTCATTTTGTTATCACTTTTTTTTAACATCCCTATGCCTCATTGCTTGCAGTTCGTTCATTTTACTGGCAATCTAATTTCATACTAGAGTTGTAGCAGAGAATATTTCAAGCTATTACTTTTAGTAGCTACCAATAAAACGGACCCTGCTTAGGCAATTACTTGATCACAAGGTTGTGATCAGATCATGAGGACATGGTCATGCTAAATAAATTCAAACAAATACAAGAACAATGGGGTGGCTCTAATGAGGTCATCGATCATTGGCTCGAAACTCGACAGTCTCTAATCGTTGAGTATTGTAAGCTAGGTGCCTTGCAGCCAGCTAGCAACGGGCAATCAAACGTTGTTGAACTCCCTTCTCCTAAAGAAATAAGCTCATTCTGCGATCATGTTGTCGATTATATCTCAGAGGGTCATTTTAAGATCTACGATATGGTCATGAAAAAATGGCAAGCAACAGGCTTTAAAACCAATGACGAGATTGATACAACTTACGCGAAGATCGTACTTACAACCGAGCCGCTTCTAGAGTTCAATGATAAGTACGTTAAAGTAAATGCAGACGATGAGTTGCCTAACTTCGAAGGAGATATGTCAAAAGTAGGTGAACTACTCGAAGTACGTTTTGAAGTAGAAGATAATCTTATCCAGCTTATTGCAGACAGTTTAGCGATTCCACCAGGCGCTTAGTTAGCCGAATCCTTAATAAGCTTGCCTCTGTGCAAGCTTTTTGTTTTGTCTGTAAGCTTATCCAAACTACCCAGAACCTTTCAGACAGAGCTTACTCGCTCACCCTGACCTTTAGCCATAAGCATATGGTTACAGCCCTAATCAGCCTAATCATCTCTACCCTTTATCTTACTGGCCTCAAAGAGCACTCTTCAGGACATAAATCCAACCCCACCAGCTAGATAAGCACACCTATCACTTTATAAGTTCATAGCTAAATACCAATACGCCAGATACAAAAAAGGCACCCGAAGGTGCCTTTTTCTTATCTCTTAGAGACTACTCGTAGAGCTTACTCTTCTGAAGAGAAACCAGCCTTTAGAAGTGCTGCTAGATTGTCAGTAGCTTGTTCAGCTGAAGGACCTTCTTGCTCTTCTTCACGTTGTTTTTGACGCTCTTGGTGGTATGCGAAACCAGTACCAGCTGGGATCAGACGACCAACAATTACGTTCTCTTTCAGACCGCGAAGGTCATCACGCTTACCAGAAACCGCAGCTTCTGTTAGTACGCGAGTCGTTTCTTGGAACGATGCAGCTGAGATGAATGACTCAGTTGCAAGAGATGCTTTAGTAATACCTAGTAGATCACGTTCGAAACGTACTAGTTCTTTACCTTCAGCTTCTAGCTTACGGTTAGCAATCTTAACATTGTGGTACTCAACTTGTTCGCCAGGTAGGAACGGAGAGTCACCAGAATGAGTGATTGTACACTTACGTAGCATTTGACGAACGATAGTCTCGATGTGCTTATCGTTAATCTTTACGCCTTGTAAGCGGTAAACTTCTTGAACTTCGTTCGCGATGTACTGAGTTACTGCGTGGATACCACGTAGACGCAGGATATCGTGTGGAGTTTCAGGACCGTCGGCGATTACATCACCACGTTCAATCTTCTCACCTTCGAACACGTTCAATTGACGATGCTTAGGAATCATCTCTTCGTAAGCGTCACCGCCTTCACGAGTGATTACTAGACGACGCTTACCTTTCGTTTCTTTACCGAAAGACACAGTACCTGTGTGCTCAGCAAGGATCGCAGGCTCTTTAGGCTTACGAGCTTCGAATAGGTCAGCTACGCGTGGTAGACCACCGGTGATATCTTTGTTTCCGCTCGATTTTTGAGGGATACGAGATAGTGTGTCACCGATGCCAACTTCAGCGCCATCTTCGATGTTTACAATCGCTTTGCCAGGTAGGAAGTAGTGAGCTGGCATATCAGTACCAGGGATCATTACGTCGTTACCTTGCTCATCAACAAGTTTGATAGCTGGACGCATATCTTTACCTGCTGCTGGGCGAGCTGCTGCGTCTGTAACTTCACTTGAAGAAAGACCCGTTAGATCGTCAGTTTGACGAGAAACTGTAATACCATCGATCATATCTACGAATTGGATACGACCTGCCACTTCAGTGATGATTGGCATGGTATGCGCTTCCCAGTTAGCTACAACTTCACCAGCAGTAACTGCTGCGTTGTCGCCTTTGGTTAGCATCGAACCGTAAGGAAGTTTGTGCTTCTCTTTAGTACGGCCGAATTCATCAATAATCGTCATCTCAGATGCACGAGAAGTGATAACCAGTTTCTTATCTTTGTTAACTACGAACTTAGCATTGTGAAGTTTCACAGTACCAGTTGTCTTAGCTTGGATGCTGTTCTCTGCTGCTGCAGTAGATGCCGCACCACCGATGTGGAACGTACGCATCGTTAGCTGTGTACCCGGTTCACCGATAGATTGTGCAGCGATAACACCAACTGCTTCACCTTGGTTCACTAGGTGACCACGTGCTAGGTCACGACCGTAACACTGTGCACAACAACCGAAGTCTGCATCACAGGTAACAACAGAGCGCACTTTCATGCTATCTACTGAGTTGTCTTCCATGATTTGACACCACTTCTCATCAATCAGAGTATTACGTGGAATCAGTACATCTTCAGTACCAGGCTTAAGAACGTCTTCAGCTACTACACGACCTAGAGCAAGCTCAGAAAGTGCAACTTTAACGTCACCACCTTCGATGTGAGGCATCATGTCGATACCTTCATGCGTGCCACAGTCATGTTCGTGTACTACAACGTCTTGAGCAACGTCTACTAGACGACGAGTTAGGTAACCCGAGTTTGCTGTTTTCAGTGCTGTATCCGCAAGACCCTTACGAGCACCGTGCGTTGAGATAAAGTACTGAAGGACGTTTAGACCTTCTTTAAAGTTCGCTGTGATCGGCGTTTCGATGATTGAACCATCTGGACGCGCCATCAGACCACGCATACCTGCTAGCTGACGAATCTGAGCTGCAGAACCACGTGCGCCCGAGTCGGCCATCATGTAGATGCTGTTGAACGATTCTTGCTGTTCTTCTTCGCCGTCACGGTTGATAACTGTTTCAGAAGATAGGTTATCCATCATTGCTTTCGCAACGCGGTCATTCGTAGATGCCCAGATATCGATAACTTTGTTGTAACGCTCACCCGCAGTAACAAGACCAGATTGGAATTGCTCTTGGATTTCGCGAACTTCTTCTTCAGCAGATTCAATTTCATCGTATTTCGCTTGAGGTACAACCATATCGTCGATACCTACAGAAACACCAGAAAGTGCAGCGTATGCAAAACCTGCGTACATGATTTGGTCAGCAAATACTACTGTATCTTTTAGACCAAGCTTACGGTAACACTCGTTAAGAAGAGTAGAGATCTGCTTCTTACCTAACTTTTGGTTAACGATGCTGTACGGTAGGCCAGCTGGAACGATTTGCCATAGCATTGCACGGCCGACAGTTGTATCAACCATCTTCGTTTCAGTAGTGCTGTTACCATCTTCGTCTACTACAGTTTCGGTGATACGTACTTTAACGCGAGCGTGTAGCTCAGCAGTCTTAGTACGGTATGCCTTTTCAGCCTCAGCAGGGCCAGCAAGGTACATACCTTCGCCTTTCACGTTGATCTTATCACGTGTCATGTAGTAAAGACCCAATACAACGTCCTGAGAAGGTACGATGATCGGATCACCTGACGCTGGCGACAGAATGTTATTCGTCGACATCATCAGTGTACGTGCTTCAAGCTGTGCTTCTAGAGTTAGAGGCACGTGTACCGCCATTTGGTCACCATCGAAGTCGGCGTTGTATGCCGCACACACTAGTGGGTGAAGCTGAATCGCTTTACCTTCGATTAGTACTGGTTCAAACGCTTGGATACCTAGACGGTGAAGTGTAGGTGCACGGTTAAGCAGTACTGGGTGTTCGCGGATTACTTCGTCTAGGATATCCCAAACGATAGCTTCTTCGCGCTCTACCATCTTCTTAGCAGCTTTGATTGTCGTAGCCATGCCACGAGTTTCTAGCTTGCTGTAGATGAATGGCTTAAATAGCTCAAGTGCCATCTTCTTAGGAAGACCACACTGATGTAGACGAAGGTATGGACCTACTGTGATTACAGAACGGCCAGAGTAGTCTACACGTTTACCTAGAAGGTTCTGACGGAAACGACCTTGTTTACCCTTGATCATATCAGCAAGAGATTTCAGAGGACGCTTGTTAGAACCAGTGATAGCACGACCACGACGACCGTTATCTAGAAGTGCATCAACAGACTCTTGCAGCATACGCTTTTCGTTACGTACGATGATGTCCGGAGCAGCTAGCTCTAGAAGACGCTTCAAACGGTTGTTACGGTTGATAACACGACGGTAAAGGTCGTTCAGATCTGAAGTCGCAAAACGACCGCCATCTAGTGGTACTAGAGGACGTAGATCTGGCGGCAGAACCGGAAGTACAGTCAGAATCATCCATTGCGGATCGTTACCCGATGCAATGAACGCTTCAACTAGCTTCAGGCGCTTAGTAACTTTTTTACGCTTAGTTTCTGAGTTAGTAGTTTCCAACTCTTCGCGCATTTCTTCCACTTCTTGATGAAGGTCCATTGTTGCAAGCAGATCTTTGATCGCTTCAGCACCCATCTTAGCAGTGAATTCGTCACCCCACTCTTCTAGACGATCCAGATACTCTTCTTCAGTAAGCATCTGAGATTTTTCTAGATCAGTCATACCTGGTTCAGTTACTACGTACATCTCGAAGTAAAGAACACGTTCGATATCACGTAGAGGGATATCCATTAGTAGACCGATACGAGACGGCAGTGATTTTAGGAACCAGATGTGAGCAACTGGTGAAGCTAGCTCGATGTGGCCCATGCGGTCACGACGAACTTTAGTTTGTGTAACTTCAACGCCACACTTCTCACAGATAACACCACGGTGCTTCAGGCGCTTGTATTTGCCACAAAGACATTCGTAGTCTTTAACTGGACCAAAAATACGTGCACAGAACAGACCATCACGTTCAGGTTTGAACGTACGATAGTTAATTGTTTCCGGCTTTTTAACTTCACCAAAAGACCATGAACGGATCATGTCTGGTGAAGATAGACCGATTTTGATTGCATCAAATTCTTCGGTCTTATGCTGTGCTTTTAGAAAGTTTAATAAGTCTTTCACATTCAGCTCCTGTAAGGAGTTAAAGGAGCTCACTGCTGTAGCAAGCTCCCTTTTACCAAATAATCCTATCTTCTTTTAAAAAGAGGAGGGATTACTCTTCGTCTTCTAGCTCGATGTTGATACCTAGCGAGCGAATCTCTTTCAACAGTACGTTGAACGACTCAGGCATACCAGGTTCCATGCTATGGTTACCGTCTACGATGTTCTTATACATCTTAGTACGGCCGTTAACGTCATCTGACTTAACTGTTAGCATTTCTTGTAGAGTATATGCAGCACCGTATGCTTCTAGTGCCCATACTTCCATCTCACCGAAACGCTGACCACCGAACTGAGCTTTACCACCAAGTGGTTGCTGAGTTACTAGGCTGTAAGAACCAGTTGAACGAGCATGCATCTTGTCATCAACCAAGTGGTTCAGTTTCAGCATGTACATGTAACCAACAGTTACAGGACGCTCAAACGAATCACCAGTACGACCATCAAACAGTTTAAGCTGACCAGATTCTGGCAGATCACCCAGTTTAAGTAGTTCTTTGATTAGAGACTCAGAAGCACCGTCGAACACAGGAGTAGCAATCGGTAGACCGCCACGTAGGTTCTTGATCAGTGTACGAACTTGATCATCAGACAGTTCAGCAATATCAACTTTCTGACGAGTATCACCAAGATCGTAAACCTTCTGTAGGAACTCACGGAACTTATGCAGTTCTTGTTGTTCCTTAACCATTTGGTTGATCTTGTCACCGATACCTTTCGCAGCCAAACCTAAGTGAACTTCTAGGATCTGACCGATGTTCATACGCGATGGTACACCCAGCGGGTTAAGTACGATGTCTACAGGCTGACCTTTCTCATCGTATGGCATGTCTTCAACAGGGTTAATCTTAGAGATTACACCTTTGTTACCGTGACGACCGGCCATCTTATCACCAGGCTGGATACGACGTTTAACCGCTAGGTAAACTTTAACAATCTTAAGAACGCCAGG
Source organism: Vibrio sp. 10N.261.46.A3 (assembly GCF_041472995.1). Lineage (NCBI taxonomy): Bacteria > Pseudomonadati > Pseudomonadota > Gammaproteobacteria > Vibrionales > Vibrionaceae > Vibrio > Vibrio sp. 10N.261.46.A3. The sequence goes on from NZ_JBFRRH010000006.1 coordinate 139,379, forward strand.
CGCTAGATCATCACCTTGAGTGATTTTACGACGCTTAGTTTCAAACTTCTTATCGAAGTCTGCTTTTAGCTCATCCCACTGCTCAGCAAGTTGCTCAAGCTGTGTTTGTAGCGCATCGTCTTCTAGAACTTGCTCTAGCCATTGCTTACGACCGATAGTATCAAGCTTAGCTTCAGAGTAACCACCAGACAGAAGTACAGCTTTAACACGGTTAAGAAGGCCACCCTCAAGAATTTGGAACTCTTCAGTTAGATCTTTCTTAGCTTCTTTAAGCTGCATCTGTTCGATTTCAAGTGCACGCTTGTCTTTCTCTACGCCATCGCGAGTGAAGACTTGTACATCGATGATAGTACCCGAAACAGAGTTTGGTACACGTAGAGAAGTATCTTTAACATCAGATGCTTTCTCACCGAAGATAGCACGTAGTAGCTTCTCTTCAGGAGTCAGTTGAGTTTCACCTTTAGGGGTTACTTTACCAACTAGGATGTCGCCACCCTTAACTTCAGCACCAATGTAAACGATACCTGACTCGTCTAGTTTAGACAGAGCAGACTCACCTACGTTTGGAATATCAGCTGTGATCTCTTCAGAACCCAGCTTAGTATCACGAGCCACACAAGATAGTTCTTGAATGTGGATTGTCGTGAAACGGTCTTCTTGAACTACGCGCTCAGATACTAAGATCGAGTCTTCGAAGTTGTAACCGTTCCAAGGCATGAATGCGATACGCATATTTTGGCCAAGAGCTAGTTCACCAAGGTCTGTTGAAGGACCATCAGCAAGAACATCGCCACGTGCAACTGGTTCACCAGGAAGTACAGTTGGACGTTGGTTAATACATGTGTTTTGGTTCGAACGCGTGTACTTAGTTAGGTTGTAGATATCGATACCAGCTTCGCCAGGTACCAATTCATCTTCGTTAACCTTAACTACGATACGAGAAGCGTCTACAGACTGAACTTGACCACCACGTTTAGCAACCGCTGTAACACCAGAGTCAACTGCGATGTTACGTTCGATACCTGTACCTACTAGAGGCTTATCAGCCTTAAGTGTTGGTACAGCTTGACGTTGCATGTTGGCACCCATCAATGCACGGTTCGCATCATCGTGTTCTAGGAACGGGATAAGCGAAGCAGCGATAGATACTACTTGGTTTGTCGCAACGTCCATGTAGTCAACGTGATCGCGTGGGTGAAGACCAGATTCACCTTTTTGACGAGCTGTGATTAGCTCATCTGCAAACGTACCTTCTTCAGTAAGAATGGTGTTTGCTTGCGCGATTACGAATTGACCTTCCTGGATTGCAGACAGGTAATCAACTTCTTCTGTTACTACACCATCTACTACACGACGGTACGGAGTTTCTAGGAAACCGTAATCGTTACAACGTGCAAACGCAGATAGCGAGTTAATTAGACCGATGTTTGGACCTTCAGGCGTTTCGATCGGACATAGACGACCGTAGTGAGTTACGTGAACGTCACGTACTTCGAAGCCTGCTCGCTCACGAGTAAGACCACCAGGACCTAAAGCAGAGATACGACGTTTGTGCGTAACTTCTGACAATGGGTTGTTTTGGTCCATGAACTGTGAAAGCTGTGAAGAGCCAAAGAATTCTTTAACTGCAGCAGAGATCGGCTTAGCGTTGATAAGATCTTGAGGCATGATTGCATCCAGGTCACCAAGGCTTAGGCGCTCTTTTACGGCACGTTCTACACGAACTAGACCAACACGGAATTGGTTTTCTGCCATTTCACCTACAGAACGGATACGACGGTTGCCAAGGTGGTCGATATCGTCCACTTCACCAATACCGTTACGGATACCAATCAGTTTCTTCATCACTTCGATGATGTCTGATTCATCCAGAGTACCGCGCTCTTCTTCTTCTTCACGCTCGATAGAGCTGTTGAACTTCATACGGCCTACAGTTGATAGGTCGTAACGTTCTTCAGAGAAGAATAGGCTTTCGAATAGAGACTCTGCAGCTTCTTTCGTTGGTGGCTCGCCAGGACGCATCATGCGGTAGATTTCTACCAATGCAGAGATGCGATCTACTGTGCTATCTGCACGTAGAGTGTCTGACATGAATGGACCGTGATCTAGGTCATTCGTGAACAGAGTTTGTAGAGCCTTGTGACCTGCTTGAGACAGGTTAGCAAGTGCTTCTAGGCTAATCTCTTGGTTCGCGCCAACGATGATCTCGCCAGTTGCTTCATTGATGTAATCTTTAGATGCAACTTTACCAACGATGTACTCTACTGGTACTTCGATGTGCTCAACGCCATCTTTTTCAAGTTGACGGATATGACGAGCAGTAACACGACGACCAGTCTCAACGTAAGTTTTGCCGTTTGCTTCGATGTCGAATGACGCAGTTTCACCACGTAGACGATCAGGAACCAGCTCCATAAGAAGCGTTTGGTCTTTAACTTCGAAGTTCACTTTGTCGAAGAACAGATCTAGGATCTCTTCAGTCGATTTACCAAGTGCACGAAGAATAATCGATGCTGGTAGCTTACGACGACGGTCGATACGTACGAATAAGTTATCCTTAGGATCGAACTCAAAGTCTAACCATGAGCCACGGTAAGGAATTACACGTGCGTTATAAAGAACTTTACCTGATGAGTGGGTCTTACCCTTATCACTGTCGAAGAACACGCCTGGGCTTCGGTGCAGCTGGGATACGATAACCCTCTCGGTACCATTAATTACGAAAGTACCATTGTCTGTCATAAGCGGAATTTCGCCCATGTAGACTTCTTGTTCTTTAATGTCTTTTACAGTACCTGCTGGTGCATCTCGATCAAAGATAACTAGACGTAGTTTTACGCGTAGTGGCTTTGAGTAAGTAACACCGCGGATTTGACATTCTTTAACGTCAAAAACTGGCTCACCAAGACGGTAGCTAACGTATTGCAGCTCAGAATTGCCGTTGTAGCTCTGAATTGGAAATACAGAACGGAAAGCAGCTTCAAGACCGTATTGACCTTCTGGATCCTGTTCGATGAATTTGTCGAAAGAATCAAGCTGGATCGATAACAGGTATGGAATGTCCAAAACTTGTGGACGAGTACCAAAATCCTTACGGATGCGCTTTTTCTCGGTATAAGAGTAAACCATGGGGTTCCTCAGCTCGCTGATAAGTGACCCAAACCACCCAAAACACTCTTCAAGAGGGGGCGGTGACAAACAGCTGTTTACTGTAGTGAACAATCATTTCGAAAAAATGACTGTTTTTTTGCTCGGATTATGACGGTTAAACAGCGGAAAATTCGTCATAGCCCTACAGCGCAAAAAGGCCGGTGGTTAATAAACCACCAGCCATTAGCCTTGCGGCTAAGAAATTAAGTAATAATTACTTGATTTCAACAGAAGCGCCAGCTTCTTCTAGCTGTGCTTTAAGAGCTTCAGCTTCAGCTTTGTCAACGCCTTCTTTAAGCGCTGCAGGAGCTGAGTCTACAAGACCTTTAGCTTCTTTAAGACCTAGGCCAGTTGCGCCACGTACAGCTTTGATAACTTGTACTTTGTTAGCGCCAGCAGCAGTTAGGATAACGTCGAATTCAGTTTGCTCAGCAGCAGCGTCGCCGCCAGCTGCGCCGCCAGCTACAACAGCAGCAGCTGCAGTAACGCCGAATTTCTCTTCCATAGCTTCGATAAGCTCAACAACTTGCATTACAGACATTTCTGCAACTGCGTCTAGGATTTGCTCGTTAGTAATAGACATAACAATTCTCTTTTAAGTCAACAATAAGTTTAAATAGCAACCAGTGAAAAGCAAGGCTTATGCCGCAGCTTCTTCTTTTTGGTCGCGAACAGCAGCGATAGTACGAACCAGCTTGCCAGCAGAAGCTTCTTTCATGCACATCATTAGGCGTGCGATAGCTTCGTCGTAAGTTGGTAGTGTCGCTAGTACTTCAGCATCAGTAACTGCGCCTTCAAATGCAGCAGCTTTGATCTCGAAATCTTTATTCTCTTTAGCGAAGTCTTTGAAAAGACGCGCTGCAGCACCTGGGTGCTCATTAGAGAATGCGATCAGAGTTGGACCAGTGAAAGTGTCTACTAGACACTCGTAGTCTGTACCCTGAACCGCACGGCGTGCTAGTGTGTTACGAACAACTTTCATGTAAACACCCGCTTCGCGAGCTTGTTTACGTAGAGAAGTCATTGCGCCAACTTCAACGCCACGAGAATCAGCTACAACTGCAGAAAGTGCACCACTGGCAGCTTCGTTGACTTCAGCAACAATTGCTTTTTTGTCTTGAAGATTTAAAGCCATTTGGATTAACCTCTGGTTGTGATTACAGCACTCAATACAAAATGTAATGAGCGTTTACGATGTTATTTAAAAATGAATAAATTCATTTCAAACCACAACATCGCCTACGTAGGTTTTATTAAGCTATCAATAATCTAATGAAAATCGACAGCGCCTACGGTCTTGGGATAGATGATTTCAAATTGCTTTAAAACCACCCAACCACAAATATTAGGCGCAGAAGTATACACTAAATCTGCGCCTAAGCAAATTAGTTTGCTTGAGTGTCAAGACTAGCTTGATCAACAGCAACACCAGCACCCATCGTAGTAGAGATGCTTACTTTCTTCAGGTAAGAACCCTTAGCTGAAGAAGGCTTAGCTTTCTTAAGAGCAACTAGAAGAGCTTCTAGGTTCTCTTGAAGCTGGCTAGCTTCGAAAGATGCTTTACCGATAGTAGTGTGGATGATGCCGTTCTTGTCGTTACGGTAACGAACCTGACCAGCTTTAGCGTTCTTAACCGCTTCAGCAACGTTAGGAGTTACAGTACCAACTTTAGGGTTTGGCATAAGGCCGCGTGGACCTAGGATTGTACCTAGTTGACCAACAACACGCATTGCATCTGGAGAAGCAACAACTACGTCGAAGTTCATTTCGCCTTTTTTCACTTGCTCAGCAAGATCTTCCATACCAACGATATCTGCGCCAGCAGCTTTAGCAGCTTCTGCGTTTGCACCTTGAGTGAAAACAGCAACGCGGATGTCACGGCCAGTACCGTGAGGTAGCACTGTTGCGCCACGAACGTTTTGGTCAGATTTACGAGCATCGATGCCTAGGTTAACAGCAACATCTACAGACTCAACGAATTTAGCAGTCGCTAGTTCTTTAAGAAGAGCAACAGCTTCGCTGATTTCGTATTCTTTAGTTGAGTCAACTTTGTCGCGGATTACGCGCATACGCTTAGTAAGTTTAGCCATGATCTTATCCCTCTACCACTAGGCCCATTGAACGAGCAGTACCAGCAATAGAACGTTTCATTGCTTCGATGTCAGCACCAGTCATATCAGCAGCTTTAGTTTCTGCGATTTCCTGAACTTGAGCGTCAGTAACAGTACCAACTTTCTCAGTGTTTGGACGACCTGAACCAGACTTAACGCCAGCAGCTTTCTTAAGAAGAACAGCAGCAGGTGGAGTCTTAGTTACGAACGTGAAAGAACGGTCGTTGTAAACAGTAATAACTACTGGAGTAGGTAGACCTTTCTCAACAGATTCTGTTTTTGCGTTGAACGCTTTACAGAATTCCATGATGTTCACGCCGTGTTGACCTAGAGCAGGACCAACCGGTGGACTTGGGTTTGCCATACCAGCTGCAACTTGCAGTTTGATATAAGCTTCAACTTTCTTAGCCATGATATTTCCTAATATTTTGGGTACATGCGCTAGCCGCAAGGCGAGCTCCCCATAAATTCAATTAACTCTTTTTTACTTCCACAGAAGCAAAAAGGCGCGAAATTATAATCATAATTCGCGCCTTTAACAACCCTAAAAAGGTGATTTTTTATACTCTTTTATTTTGAACAACTTATGAAGTATTTATCCACAGCTTGTTCAAAACTTAGAGTTTTAGTCCAGTTTTTCAACCTGACCAAATTCAAGCTCAACCGGTGTTGCACGACCAAAGATCGATACAGATACCTTAATGCGGCTTTTCTCGTAATCTACTTCTTCAACAGTACCGTTGAAGTCAGCAAATGGACCATCGTTCACACGAACCACTTCACCCGCTTCGAACATTGTCTTAGGACGTGGAGACTCGCTCGCTTTCTCTAGACGGTTCAAGATAGCATCAGCTTCTTTATCAGTGATTGGTGCAGGACGATCAGAGGTACCACCAATGAAGCCCATAACACGCGGAATGCTGCGTACTAAGTGCCATGATTCATCATTCATGATCATTTGAACTAATACGTAGCCAGGGAAGAATTTACGTTCACTTTTACGGCGTTGGCCTGCACGCATTTCCACTACTTCTTCAGTAGGTACTAGCACATCGCCAAATAGTTCTTCCATGTTGTGCATTTTAATATGCTCGCGTAGCGACTGTGCAACACGACCTTCAAAGCCAGAAAAGGCTTGAACTACATACCAACGTTTTTTTGGAGCTTCACTCATGAATCAGAACCCTCTACACCCCAGTTGCTAGAGAAACTAGACGGACCATAATGCCGTCAATTCCCCAAAGCACTAGAGACATAACAATACATACAGCTAAAACGATCAATGTAGTTTGCATAGTTTCTTGGCGAGTAGGCCAAACAACTTTACGAATCTCCATACGAGATTCTTTTGCAAAATCGATCGCAGCTTTACCTTTAGTTGTTGTTGCTGCAACGCCTAGTGCGGCAGCAATCAGCACAACTACACCTGCAGCGCGAATTACAACAGACAATTCACCATACAGGTAATTACCCACAACAGCAGCAGCCAACAGAACAAAAGCGACAATCCACTTCATTGTATCTGCTGCACCTGAGCTATCAGGAGTTTCAGCGTTTGCTTTCATAAAACCAACCTGTGATAAGTCTTAAATATAGACGACAATAACCCCGCTGTTGCAGGGCACATTCCTTTGCGTTGCAAAACAACACATCTAACAGTCATTTTAGTCAAAAAGACCGTTTAATTCTTTGCTAAGAGCAAAAATCGATGTCAAAACATCCAACTCTTTTTTTAGCGCAGAAAAAGGGCATCAAATGATGCCCTTTTTACTAGTGGTTCGTCAAATCTTATGCAAAGATTTTAGCTACAACACCAGCACCAACTGTACGGCCACCTTCGCGGATTGCGAAACGTAGACCTTCGTCCATTGCGATTGGAGCGATTAGCTCAACAGTCATTTGAACGTTGTCACCTGGCATTACCATTTCTACGCCTTCAGGTAG
>NZ_JBFRRH010000007.1:0-37615 GCF_041472995.1 Vibrio sp. 10N.261.46.A3
AATGACTAGGCTACTTCTCCATCGCCGCGATTAAAACGCTTTTATCTCGAACAAAATTTAACCACGAAAGGTCAACGCGCCTTAATTAAGTATATGCATTAATTGATAATTTATTGGGAGCTAGGAGGATATTTCTTGATTTGCCTTTAATTATTGAATTCAGGGCTCAAATGCGATGTTTTATTCTGAAAATTAAGTCGCAAATTATCGATGTGGGTGTTAATTTTCCTCGAACTATTTGACTCGATACACAAAGATTCATGTATATACGTGATACTGGTCACGGCGATATACCAAGTGACTTCACAATTACTTCGCAAAGTAAAAAAATTACCTCGTTGATGATTTCTGGAGCGTAAAATGTACATGGCTCAACCGGGCCATATTGATCATATCAAACAGGTCAATGCTGGTCGTGTATATAAACTAATTGACCTTAAAGGTCCTATTTCTCGTATCGATCTGTCCAAGCAAAGTGAGTTGGCTCCGGCGAGTATTACTAAAATTACCCGTGAACTCATTGAAGCTCACCTTATTCACGAAACGACGGTTCAAGAAGCCACGACTCGTGGGCGTCCTGCTGTCGGTCTGCAAACCAATAACGAAGGTTGGCAGTTTCTGTCGATGCGTCTTGGTCGCGGATACTTGACGATCGCGCTCCATGAATTGGGCGGCGACGTGCTTATCGATACCAAGATTGATATCCATGAACGTGATCAAGACGATGTGCTTGCGCGTCTTCTCCATGAAATCGATGAGTTCTTCCAAACCTATGCCGAGCAACTCGACAGGGTGACGAGTATCGCTATCACACTGCCAGGTCTGGTGAATTCAGAGCAAGGTATTGTGTTGCAGATGCCGCACTACAACGTTGAAAACTTAGCGTTGGGGCCGGAGATCTACAAAGAAACCGGTCTGCCAGTTTTTATTGCCAATGATACCCGAGCGTGGGCCTTAGCAGAGAAGCTGTTTGGTAATTCACAAGACAACGACAACTCTGTTCTTATCTCGATTCACCACGGTTTAGGTGCCGGGATCATTCTTGATGGTCGCGTTCTGCAAGGGCGTCACGGTAACATCGGTGAGTTGGGGCATATCCAGATCGATAAGGAAGGCAAGCTTTGTCACTGCGGAAATCGAGGTTGTTTAGAAACGGTGGCGAGTTCTCAGGCAATCCGTGAGCAAGTCAAAGAGCGACTGGCAAATGGTGAAGAATCAACGCTAACGGTGTTTGAAGACGTCACTATTGAACAGATCTGTGCTGCCGCTGCTAATGGGGATCCGCTGGCTGTCGAAGTGATTGAACAGTTAGGCCGTTATCTAGGCTCTGCGATTGCGATTGTGATTAACCTGTTCAACCCAGAGAAAATCTTGGTGGGTGGTGTTATCAATCAGGCGAAGAGCGTGTTATACCCAGCGATTCAAAAGTGCATCGAAGAGCAGAGTCTATCGGTTTACCATAAAGACTTAGAGCTGGTGGAATCTCGTTTTTATAAGCAGGCAACCATGCCAGGTGCTGCGCTCATCAAGCAGGCCTTATACGATGGCCAACTGTTAATGAAAGTTATTGAAGGTTAACCCCTTTTTCTCGTCTTGTAGCCTTACCCTGAACCTTTCCATGTACTTAAGCTTTGTATAACATCATTTGTTGTACTTAGTTTAAGCATTCTGTGCATTGGCGCTTTGCTTTAACCTATTGAAGTAGGCTATTGTAGCCACAGTTATTATTTGTCACTAAGGTGTTGTATGTCTGGCGTTTTAAATTCGGTTGATCAGAGAACCAAACTGGTCGGTGAAAACCGTCTGGAGCTCTTGTTATTCAGCTTAAATAGTCGTCAACTATTTGCGATTAACGTATTTAAAGTGAAAGAAGTCCTCAAAGTGCCAGTACTCACTCGCTTACCGGGCTCTCATCATCATATTACGGGTGTTGCGTCTTTACGTGGTGAATCGGTGCCTGTTATCGATTTGCGCAGTGCCATTGGCTTTCCGCCATCTCGTGCGGAATCTCAAGAAAGTAACTTGATCATTACGGAATACAACCGAACCGTACAAGGTTTCTTGGTTGGGCAAGTTCGTAATATCGTGAACACGACATGGACAGAAATCCAACCGCCGCCAAAGACAACAGGCCGCGCAAACTACCTAACCGCTATCACGCATATTCAAGAAGAAGAGCAGCACAAGATCGTCGAGATCATCGATGTTGAGAAAGTGTTGGCTGAGATCATTGATTACGATGTTTCGATCTCTGAAGGCGTCTTGGATGAACAATTAGCTCAGGAGATGATTGGACGTAACGTGCTTATCGTTGATGACTCTTCAACAGCGCGTAACCAAATCAAAGGCACCTTGTCGCAGCTTGGTTTGAACATTATTGAGTGTTGTGATGGCTTAGAAGCACTGACCTTACTTAAGGGCTGGTGTGATGAAGGCAAAGACATCAATCAAGAAATATTGTTGATGATCACCGATGCTGAAATGCCTGAAATGGACGGCTATAAACTGACACATGAAGTGCGTACTGACCCAAGGATGCATGACCTATTCATCACGCTAAACACTTCATTAAGTGGAAGTTTTAATGAAGCTATGGTTGAGAAAGTAGGGTGTAACCGCTTTATTTCTAAGTTCCAGCCAGACCTCTTAGTTGAAGTGACTCAAGAGCGAATGCGTCAGATTTTATAATTAATGCTGCTGTACGGTTTGTTTTGAGTGACCTTATAGAAAACGTTTGCTAATATTCACGCAGCATATTTTTCTTAACGAAATATGCTCAACTACTAGCGTAACTTTTCACACACAATCTAAGGTAGTTCCTCTTAATGATATGGTTAACGTCTAAAGTCGTCATGACTTTGAGCTTATTACTGTATAGGGAATTTAAGAAAAGACGTACGGAAGCTGAAGTTGAGTCATAACTCAACAATGGAATTGAAGGGAAGCGGATGCTTCCCTTTTTCGTTTCTCTTTCTTTCGTTTCTTTAGCCAATGACCGATTGAGCAAAGTTGGTACTTAGTTAATGAAAATCCCGAGATTTGGTTTTCAAGCCAACAATTTCATCGGTAATATCGATAAGTTTTCCCGCGATAACATGCACGACTTCACCTTCTTTTTCTAATATCCCTTGTACTTTTAACGCCTTGGCTGTGAGATAAGCTTGCTGTTGAGCGCGTGCGGTTGCTCCCCATACCACGACATTAATATTGCCAGTGCTATCTTCCAGCGTGACAAAGGTGACACCTGCCGCGGTTCCGGGAGATTGTTTGCCTGTGACTAATCCGACAACGGTGACCATAGATTTGTGTCTTTGTTGTATTAAATCTTTCATGTGTGTGAATCGACCTAATCGCCCCGCTTCTTCGAGCAAAGTGATGGGGTGTTTGTTTAATGAAATCCCGACACTGGTGAAGTCTTCGAGTAGATCTTGCATCTCATTGGGTTTGTGCAGTGTATGTTCGTCATGTCCTGCCTCAGCATCGTCATAGGCTTGGCTAAACAGAGGTAAATCAGAAGCTGAGTCCATGATCGCCCAGCGAGTCTGGAAGCGGTCTCCAGAAACGTTATGTAGCGCATTGGCCGATGCAAGTAGCTCGATGTCTTTCTTATTCATCGATAACTGTTTCACCTGACTAGGGTGGCGATAACCGGATTGTGGGCGATTGGCGAGCACGCTTTGAATCCCATGCTCGCTGAATCCTTTGATTTGTCGCAGCCCTAATCGAATCGCTAGACCATTCTGATGAGAGACTACCGTGTGGTTGTTCTGAGAAGCGTTCACACATACCGGAAGAATCGCCACATTGTGTCGTTGTGCGTCTTGTACCAACTGTGAAGGGCTGTAAAAGCCCATGGGTTGGCTGTTCAGTAAAGAAGCGTAGAAGCATTCTGGGTAGTAGCACTTCAACCAAGCTGAGCAATACGCTAACACCGCAAACGAAGCGGAGTGGCTTTCAGGAAAACCGTACTCGCCAAAGCCGCATATCTGTTTAAAGATCTGCTCAGCAAACTCTGTCTCATAGCCGCGCTTTTGCATTCCTTCGATGAGTTTGTTTTTAAACTTAAAGACGTTGCCATTTTTCTTCCAAGCGGCCATCGCACGTCTGAGTTGATCTGCTTCACCACCTGTGAACCCTGCCGCTACCATCGCGAGTTTGATCACTTGCTCTTGGAATATCGGTACACCCAAGGTGCGCGACAGTACTGACTCCACGTCTTTAGATGGATAACTGATTGGCTCAATGCCATCTCGACGCTTGAGAAACGGATGCACCATATCGCCCAGAATAGGACCTGGACGTACGATAGCGATTTGAATCACCAAGTCGTAATAAGTCTTCGGTTTAAGCCTTGGCAGCATGCTCATTTGCGCGCGAGACTCAATTTGGAATATCCCGACCGTGTCTGCTCGTTGAATCATGCCGTAAACCTGAGGATCGTCCTTAAGGCGAGTGATCTCTGCAATGGTCAGTGATCGCCCGTGAATACGTTTGATCAGGTCGAAACATTTACGAATCGCAGAGAGCATACCAAGCGCGAGCACATCAACTTTCAGCAAGCCTAAGGTTTCTAGATCATCCTTATCCCATTGAATAATGGTTCGATCGTGCATTGCTGCATTTTCGACGGGAACCAGTTCATACAAAGGGCCTGAAGATATGACAAAGCCACCAACGTGTTGAGATAGGTGACGTGGAAAGCCGATGATCTCATTAACCAAATGGATAAACTGCTGCCCCTTCAAAGAATCAGGTTGTAGCCCCAATTGAGTTAACTGAGCCTGCCAACCTAGGCTTTTGTCCCTGCGATTGGTGTTCTTAATGAAGTAGTCGAGCTGAGTTTCTTGTAGCCCTAATGCTTTCCCCACATCTCTTACCGCACTTTTGAAGCGATAAGAGATGACCGTTGCGGCAAGTGCAGCCCGTTCTCTACCGTATTTTTGGTAGATGTATTGGATGACTTCTTCACGGCGTTCATGTTCAAAATCGACATCAATATCAGGCGGCTCATCGCGCTCTTTACTGATGAAACGTTCAAATAGCACCGAGATTTGCCTTGGGTCGACAGAGGTGATTTCTAAGCAGTAACAGACCACGGAATTGGCCGCTGAACCTCGACCTTGGTAAAGAATGCCTTGGCTTTTGGCAAACATCACGATGTCATGAATGGTGAGAAAAAAGAAAGGGTAGTCAAGCTCGCCAATTAACCCCAATTCTTTCTCTATGATCTGTTGGATGTCACTAGGTACACCTTGTGGGAAGCGAGTCTGTTTTCCTTTTTCGACCAACATGCGCAGATAACTCATGGGCGTCTCACCTTGAGGAATCAGTTCACTGGGATATTCGTATCGCAAGCTATCTAAATCAAATTCACACAACTCAGCGATGCGGTTGCTCTCTTCTAGCCACTCCGCTTTGAAGATATGAGAGAGCTTATTGATACTTCGTAAACAGCGCTCGGCATTAGCGAGTAAGTGACTGCCCACTTCAGTAATGGGACGTTGGTACTTGATCGCAGTGAGTGAATGCTGCAAGGGTAAGCGATTAGCGTTGTGCATCAGCACGCCACCACAGGCAGTAATAGGAAGATGGTGATGTTGTGATAGCTCAACACAGTAATCCGTGTACTGCTGGTCGGTTTGTTTTAGGTGTCGTTGTAAGCCAATCCACAATCGACCAGAATGGTGTTGAGAAAGCCATTGCCCCCAATGTGCGTCTTCATTTTTCTGTTGAGGAAGCCAAAGAATGAAGCAGTGCTTAGCCGACATGATATCCCACTCAGAGAGCTGATAATGTCCTTTGCTGCTACGACGTCTCGCGTTGGTAATTATACGGCACAGCTCGGCGTAGGCTTGTCTGTTTGGGCATATCAAGACCACTTGGCACTCTTCATTTAGCCAAAACATGCTCCCGACAATTTGCTTGAGTGATAGTTTATGTTGCTTGATCGCAGAGTGAACCTTAACGATGCCCGCGACTGAGCACTCATCAGTAACCGCGAGTGCTTTGTAACGTAAGAAGTCGGCCTGTAAAACAAGCTCCTCTGCGTGTGAGGCCCCCTCAAGAAAGGAGTAATTACTTTGGCAGAAGAGCTCTGAGTATTGCTGAGACATAACGTAATCTCACTTAACCATTGCGAGTGAACATGATTGAAAAGGGACGCTGAAATTGAATAAGTAGAACGGACGACCTAACGAAGTTCCTTGCTGACTTACGTTCTTACCGACTAGCTAAATAAGCCGTGCAAAAACCACTGTTTATCTGGCGTTCTAAATATCCAGAGCCACCGACCGTTTTCACTGTGAGCAATAAAGTAGTCACGAATGATCTTCTCTCCATCCCACCAGCCAGAAACAATGCGCTCAGGGCCTTGAGATAAGGTGACGCTTTCGGTTAAGGCTTCGGGCTCTGGCAGTAAAATACTGGGCCTGAGCCGCTGTTGAACGACGCTGAGAGCTATGGTTTGTTGCTCGCTCCCTGGGGGTGTTTGCCTTTTTGTCACAGACTTACTCAGTGTTGGGAGCGAATACTGATTGGCCTTTTCTGGCCTTGGATCGTGCTGTATTTTCGGTGTTTGAATGCAGGCTTGCCCAAGCTTTGCTTGCAGTAGTGATAGCAAATCTAACGCGGCAAGTGTTCCGGTATTACCATCAAAAAGATCATGGTAGGCCATTTGGGGTTCCCCATGACGAATCAAGCTGAGGGTTAGCCCCTGAACCGGTGCTGTGAGCTTGAGTGACTCTAAAGTGAGATGAGTAAGGTTGGCCCATTTTTCAGCAAGGTAATCGCCTTGTGCCGAATAAAAAGAGACAGGGTGATCGTCTTTATCTCTTAGGTGTAAAGTCAGCGTTAACTCGAAAGCCACTCGGTCGCGTAGCTTTAAAAAACACTCGAGTTGATTCAGTAATTTCAGTAACGGCTTTTCGATGAACAGGATGTTTTCAATATCAAACAACAGCTCCAAATATTGCTGGAAATTCTCTGGTGGATGATAGAAATCAATCGGGTGCTTGAACTGGCCGTTAAGGCGACCGACATAATTCACCAAGTCGATGTCAAAGCGACGCGCGACCTCTTGTAAAGGCAGCTTTAATAGGTCTTCAACGGTATTGATACCGACACGGTTCAGGCGTTCTACTTGCTTGGTCGGTAGCTCACTGGAATTCAATGCTTGTTGATTGACCCAAGTTTTCATCTGCTCAATATTGTTTGTTGCTTGGTTGATCGCTTGCTTACCCAAAAGGATCGCAGAAAGCGGCGAATAACCCGTAGCGAAGCTGAACTGGATATTGAGCGTTTCTAAGTGGCTTTTGAGCTCATGCCAGTAGTTATCTAACCCGTCGTAAAGTGACAGCATGTTAGAGGCTTTAATCAGCAAACCATTAGGTGGCAATAACGCCATGTCGGAAGTGACTAGATACGCCCATTGAGCGATCTCTTTGAGCTTACTTTTCTCCAGTTCAATACTGTAAGGGTGGACGTGTAAGTTGTGACACAGCGCCGCCGCAGATCCTAAGCCCATACCAAGTGAAATTCCCGATTGCAGCGCAGCTGGGTTTGCTTGCAGTACACGGTGATCTTTTTCATCCACGATGATAATAGGTTGTTCGCGTGAGTCTTCGCTCGAACCCAATTCATTAGAGTTAAACAAGGTATCCAACTGCAGTGATGGAAAGTGCAGATAAAGCCACAACATACGCTAGCCTTGCTTCGCAATAGGAAAAGCCAGCACAGTGTTACCAGGCAGAGTACGGTCTAAATTGTCTTCATAAACGACTTTCTCTGTGAGTAACGGCCAGTTGTGTGTCATGTCTAGAATAAAGCTGCCATACGACCAACTGCCTTTTCTTTTTGTTACCTCTACCTTCAACCCTTGGGCGTGAGAAGAGAGTTTCATGCTTAAGGAAACGGGCAGGGATAGTTGATTATGGCTGGTGGCTTTAAAATGAAACTGCAGGCACTTACCGGTTTCACTGGCTGCTTGTAAGCGCTTGGTTTGGTGTATTTCTAGATCGGCTCCCCATAGCAATACAGAGTGACAAGCACCGCTTTTGAGGCACTGCTCAGCCGCCCACAGTGCATCGAGATCGCGTTGGGGCTGGATAACGAGAATGTTCTCTAATTCAATGCCTTGGCTGTTAAAAAACTCGGCACAGATCTTCCCTGGCGGGTTAATGAATATGGCCAGTTTTTGCGAGTTTTGTTGAGATAAATAGGGCGTAAGGAGACGAAGCTCGCCGATCCCTTGTTGTGATTCAACCTCAATAACGCCGTGCGTCGGGAAGCCGCCATCAAGCTGTTTATCCAGTTGAGGATAGCCTGTTGAAGTGGTACTTCCTTGCGTTGTTGATTGTAACCCTTTCCAGATTAGCTGGCGGTCTTGTAAGTTTTTTATTAGTTCATGCATAATTAAATACCTGTATATTTATACAGTATATTTAACAATGAAAAAGATGCAAAGCAAAATGATGAAAATCAGGTGAACTAAATATTAGATGGTTGATTTAGATACAAAAAAAGCCGCTATGGAAGCGACTTTTTACTGTTGGTTAATGATATCAGTTACTTAGGTTGAGCATCGATACATTGGCCATTAATGTCTGTCACACTTGGGTTCATTAAGTGTAGGTACAGCGGGATGATGTCGAGTGGCGTTTTTAGCTTATTCGCATCTTCTCCTGGGTACGCTTTTGCACGCATGCGTGTTTGAGTGCCGCCCGGATTGATTGCGTTAACACGGATGTTCGTGTCTTCAAGCTCGTCCGCTAGGATTTGCATCATACCTTCGGTAGCAAACTTAGAAATTGCGTAAGTGCCCCAGAATGCACGGCCAGAGTGACCAACCGTTGAAGAAGTAAATACGATGCGACCTGCTTCTGCTTTTTTAAGTGCAGGTAGCAGAGCTTGAGTCATCAAGAACTCAGACTTCACATTGATCTGCATAACATCATCAAAGGTTTCTTCATCAATCTGCTCAAACGGACTCAGAGTGCCGAGAACACCAGCATTATGAAGTAGACCGTCTAAACGGCCGAACTGTGATTCAATGGTTTCAGCCATATCAATGTAGTTCTGCTTTGTCGCACCTTTTAAATCCAATGGGATAATCGCAGGTTGTGGGTAACCAGCGCTTTCGATTTCATCGTAAATGAATTCAAGGTTTTTAACATTGCGGCCTAACAGAATGACAGTTGCGCCATGTTGAGCGAAGCTTAGTGCTGCTTGGCGACCAATGCCAGCACCGGCACCTGTAACCAAAATTACTTTATCTTTGAGGGCATCTGTAGAGATTGGGTAATCCACTGTGCTTATCCTTCTTTCTTTTATTATGTTCGTCATTCCATTGATGTTTAATCACACAGATAACCGCAGGAATGATGAGAAATTCTTGGTAATCGTGACAAGATGGTTACAATACACTAATTCATACAATAGGGGATATGACATTGGAATTTTTGTTGGACTACGGCTTGTTTTTAGCCAAGATTGCGACCGTTGTAATCGCCATCATCGCAATTTTAGTGATTGCTAAATCTGTGGGCGGGAAATCAAGCGCGATTAAAGGTGAGCTGGAAATCACGAACCTATCTGAACACCACAAACAGACGATTGAACAATTAGAGCACCATCTACACGATGATGCTTTCATCAAAGCCCGTGATAAAGCAGAAAAGAAAGCGGAAAAAGAGAAAGTAAAATCACGCGGTAAAGAGGTGAAGAAAGCAGCGAAAGAGGGTGAGCTTGATAGCAAGCGTGAACCACATCTATTCGTTCTTGATTTTAACGGCAGCATTGATGCGAAAGAAGTGGCTTCATTACGTGAAGAGGTAACGGCGGTTCTGGCTGTGGCTCGTGAAGGTGATGAAGTATTGCTTAAACTTGAGTCTGGCGGTGGCATGGTTCACGGCTATGGTTTGGCGTCTTCTCAACTTGATCGCATCAAAGCAGCAGGTTTGCCTCTGACTATTTCGGTAGACAAAGTCGCAGCAAGTGGCGGTTACATGATGGCATGTATCGCAGACAAAATTGTATCTGCACCGTTTGCTATTGTTGGTTCTATTGGTGTTATCGCTCAACTGCCAAACTTCAACAAACTGCTTAAAAAGCACGATATTGAGTTCGAACAGTTAACTGCGGGTGAGTACAAACGTACATTAACTATGTTTGGTGAGAACAGCGATAAAGCACGTGAGAAGTTTAAAGAAGAGCTAGAAGAGACACATGGCCTGTTCAAAGACTTCATTCGTGACCATCGTCCTGCGTTAGATCTTGAGAAAGTAGCAACGGGTGAGCACTGGTTTGGTACACAAGCACATGAACTTGGGCTGGTGGATGAGATCAGCACTTCTGATGATTTAGTCGTAGCGGCATGTAAGGACAAAACAGTTCTAGCGATTCACTACGTACAGAAGAAAAAGCTTTCAGACAAACTAGCGGGCGTGGCAGGTAAATCTGCAGACAGCGTGCTGATGAAGCTGATTGAACGCGGCCAAAAGCCGATTGTTTAAGCTTATTCTGTTTTAGCTCTAGTATCTAATTCTAGGCTTAGTGCCTTACGTTCATTTACAGACGTTTGAGCCTTAAAAAGAAAGCGCATAAGTCATCAGACTTATGCGCTTTTTTATTGCTCCACTTCCGAGCGGGTGACCACTATGTTGTAGGGGGAGCGGAGTTTTATACCAAGCACTGACTTACTGTGATTGATATTAAATCTTGGCTCCATAATCATTACGTTTTGGACAAGTCGTCAGAATCTCTCTATGACCCGTATCTTTGAGCTCTTCCAAAATCACATCAAAGCCCCACAAGCGATAGAGATGCTTCATCACTTCGTCGTAGCCTTTATCAAGCGGGATGCGGTCATGAGGCACATACTGCAGTGTCATTGAGCGGTCACCACGTACATCGACATTAAACACCTGAATATTCGGTTCAAGGTTACTCAGGTTGTATTGCGCCGCAAGCTTCTCACGAATCAGGCGATAGCCCGGATCATCATGAATGGCACTCACCTCGATGGTGTTTTTACGGTCGTCGTCGAGTACAGAGAACAGCTTAAAGTCTCGAATGATTTTTGGAGAAAGGTATTGGCTGATAAAGCTTTCATCTTTGAAATTGTGCATCGCAAAGTGCACTGCTTCTAACCAGTCACTTCCTGCCAGATCTGGGAACCATTCTCGGTCTTCATCGGTTGGCTCTTCACAGATGCGTCGGATGTCTCTAAACATCGCAAAGCCAAGCGCATAAGGGTTTATTCCGCTGAAATAAGGGCTGTTGTAGGCAGGTTGTGCGACGACACTGGTATGGCTGTGTAGGAATTCTAAGATGAACTTATCACTCACCAAGCCTTCGTCGTAAAGATGATTAAGAATGGTGTAATGCCAGAAGGTTGCCCAGCCTTCGTTCATCACTTGAGTTTGTTTTTGAGGGTAGAAGTATTGGCTCACCTTGCGAACAATACGAACACACTCACGCTGCCAAGGTTCAAGCAGTGGTGCGTTCTTCTCGATAAAGTAGAGAATGTTCTCTTGAGGCTCGCTAGGGAAGCGGATCTTGGTCTCCTCTTCCTTACTTTTATTCTGAGGAACGGTTCGCCATAGCTCATTCACTTGAGATTGCAGATAAGCTTCACGTTCTTCCTGTCTTGCTGTCTCTTCAGCAATGGAAATCTTCTCAGGGCGTTTGTATCGGTCTACGCCGTAATTCATAAGTGCATGGCAAGAATCAAGGAGCTGCTCGACCTCAGCGACGCCATATTTCTCTTCACAACCACTAATGTACTTCTTAGCGAACAGCAAGTAATCGATGATGGAACTGGCATCGGTCCATGTTTGGAACAGGTAGTTGCCTTTAAAGAAAGAGTTGTGGCCGTAACAAGCGTGAGCCATTACCAGCGCCTGCATTGTGACCGTGTTCTCTTCCATCAGATAAGCGATACAAGGATCGGAGTTGATCACGATTTCGTACGCCAAGCCCATCTGACCATGCTTGTAGTTTTGCTCGGTTTGAATGAATTTCTTACCAAATGACCAGTGATTGTAATTGATCGGCATACCAATGCTTGAGTAGGCATCCATCATCTGTTCTGAAGTAATCACTTCAATCTGGTTTGGGTAAGTATCTAAACGGTAATGCTGCGCCACACGCTTAATTTCTACGTGGTATTTCTCCAAGAGGTTGAATGTCCAATCTGGACCATCAGGCAGCATCTTGTCGTTTTTCTTCTTTGCAGGTTTGTCTTTCTCTGCAACGTTTGATTTCGCTGTCATGGCAAACTCCCTTACGCTGTCTCTTTCTGGAACAGTTCTCTAAACACAGGAAAAATATCATCCACCGTTTTAATGTTTTTCATGGCGAAGTTGTCAAAGCTACTCTCGAGTTTTTCGTATTCGTGCCAAAGTGTTTGATGAGAGCGGCGCGTTATTTCGATGTAAGAGTAATATTGGCAAGTTGGCAGAAGCGTATTGACCAGTAACTCTTTACAACGAGGAGAGTCATCCGCCCAGTTATCGCCATCAGAGGCTTGTGCTGCATAGATGTTCCACTCATTCGCAGGGTAGCGGTCTGCGACAATTTCCTTCATCAGTTTCAATGCACTCGAAACAATGGTGCCACCTGTTTCTTGTGAGTAGAAAAACTCATGTTCGTCGACTTCTTTAGCCTGAGTATGGTGACGAATAAACACAACATCGACGTTTTCGTAGGTGCGGTTTAAGAACAGATACAGAAGGACATAAAAGCGCTTCGCAATATCTTTTGTAGCCTGATCCATTGAGCCGGACACATCCATTAGACAGAACATCACGGCTTGGCTAGATGGAATAGGGCGCTTCTCATAGTTTTTAAAACGTAAGTCGAAGGTGTCAATGAACGGCACGCTTTCAATCTTTTTACGTAACTCGGCAATCTCTTCTTTGAGGCGACCCTCTTCAAAAGGTTGCGCCGGCTCCGTCATTTTAACTTGGTCAAGCTGCTCCATCAGAAGGTTAAGCTCGCGCTTTTTACCTGCTGTCATCGCGGTTCTACGAGCCAGAGATTGCTGTAGTGAACGAACGATAGCGATGTTGGATGGAATCCCCGCGCTTTGGTAACCAGAGCGGTGAGTTTTCCATTCGGTGATTTTGTTGACCTGATTTTTCTCTAGATTAGGTAGAGCTAAATCTTCAAAGAGAATATCAAGATACTCATCTTTTGAAATTTGGAAGGTAAATTCATCTTGGCCTTCGCCATCAGGGCTTGCGTCGCCTTGGCCTGAGCCACCACCTTGACCGCCACCTTTAGGGCGTTCGATTTTATCGCCAGTGATGAACTGATCATTACCTGGGTGAACGCGCTCTCTTACGCCGCCTTGACCTTGGTGAAAGTTCGGCTCTTTGATGTCTTTATGGGGAATAGTGACGTCTTCACCCGTTTCAGTATTGGTGATTGAGCGTCGGTTGACTGCATCGGCCACAGATTCTTTGATTTGCTCTTTATGGCGTCGTAAGAAACGCTGTCTATTCACAGCACTCTTATTTTTGCCATTGAGCCTCCGATCGATAAATTGTGCCATAAGAACTCCCTCTCAGCTGATGTCGCGATCCTACTTTTTATTCGGGTATAAGAGTAATTGGTTTATTGGGTATAAAAGTTATTGTTTTATACGAGCTGCTCAGTTGAGCAGCTCAATACCGTTTAGTTATGAGGATTTACGAACTCTTAGGTACCACTCAGATAGCAGTCTCACTTGTTTCTCGGTGTAGCCTTTTTCCATCATACGAGCAACGAAGTCGTCATGTTTTTTCTGATCATCCGTTGAGGTCTTAGCATTGAACGAAATAACAGGAAGCAGCTCTTCTGTGTTAGAGAACATTTTCTTCTCAATTACAGTGCGCAGTTTCTCGTAGCTAGTCCACACTGGGTTTTGACCGTTATTGTTGGCTTTGGCACGAAGCACAAAGTTCACAATCTCATTTCGGAAGTCTTTAGGGTTACTGATACCGGCGGTTTTCTCGATTTTCTCTAGTTCACCATTCAGAGAAGCACGGTCAAATAGCTGGCCTGTTTCTGGATCGCGGTACTCTTGGTCTTGAATCCAGAAGTCTGCGTAGGTGACATAGCGGTCGAAGATATTTTGACCGTACTCAGAGTAAGACTCTAGGTAAGCGGTTTGAATTTCTTTACCGATGAACTCTACGTAGCGTGGCACTAGGTATCCTTTCAAGAACTCTAGATATTTCTCAGCGGTCTCTTGGGGGAATTGCTCACGTTCGATTTGCTGCTCAATAACGTAGAACAGGTGCACTGGGTTCGCGGCCACTTCGGCTTGGTCGAAGTTAAAGACACGAGACAGGATCTTAAAGGCGAAACGCGTTGATAGCCCAGACATGCCTTCGTCAACGCCAGCATAATCTCGGTACTCTTGGTAGCTCTTCGCTTTTGGATCGGTGTCTTTTAGAGTCTCACCATCGTAAACACGCATTTTTGAGAACAGAGAAGAGTTCTCAGGCTCTTTCAGTCTCGATAGGATGCTGAATTGCGACAGCAGATCGAGTGTGCTTGGTGAACAAGGGGCTTTGGATAGCTCACTGTGTTCAAGCAGTTTCTGGTAGATCTTAACTTCTTCAGACACGCGCAGACAGTAAGGGACTTTTACAATGTACACACGGTCGAGGAAGGCTTCATTGTTTTTGTTGTTACGGAAGGTCTGCCACTCAGATTCATTAGAGTGAGCCAGAATCATACCGTCAAATGGCAGTGCTGAAAGCCCTTCGGTACCGTTGAAGTTACCTTCTTGCGTTGCCGTTAGTAGAGGGTGTAATACTTTGATTGGAGCCTTGAACATCTCCACGAATTCCATCACACCTTGGTTGGCTTTACATAGCGCACCAGAGTAGCTGTAGGCATCAGGATCATCTTGAGAGAAGTGTTCAAGTTTACGAATATCAACTTTACCAACCAGAGACGAGATATCTTGGTTGTTTTCATCACCAGGCTCTGTTTTCGCGATCGCAACTTGATCGAGAATAGAAGGGCGCAGTTTGATGACTTTGAATTTGGAAATATCACCGCCAAAATCGTGCAGACGTTTTGCTGCCCACGGAGACATAATTGAGCGAAGATAGCGTTTCTCAATGCCATATTCATTCTTCAATAAGTCGCCGTCTTCGTTAACATCGAATAGACAGAATGGGTGATCGTTTACTGGGCTTCGTTCACCGTCAGCAGACAATACATAGATTGGCAGTTTCTGCATCAGGGCTTTGAGTTTTTCTGCGAGAGAAGATTTACCACCGCCCACAGGGCCAAGTAGGTAAAGGATTTGTTTACGTTCTTCTAAACCTTGCGCAGCATGTTTTAAGTAAGAAACAATCTGTTCAATCGCATCTTCCATACCGTAGAAATCTTTAAATTCGCTGTAGCGTGAGATGACACGGTTCGAGAAAATACGACTCAGATGAGGGTCTTGAGCGGTGTCAATGACCTCCGGTTCGCCAATGGCTAGTAATAAGCGCTCGGCAGCATTAGCGTAAGCACTTTTATCGTCTTTACACAGCCCTAAGAACTCTTGCAATGTCAGCTCTTCTTCCTTGGCTGCTTCATAACGTGATTGATAGTGGTCAAAAATACTCATAGTCACATTCCCCTTGTTAACCAGTCAAAACTGACGAGCGATTGAAAAATAGGCTCTCCCTACATTTTAAGGTTAGACCCGCTTCCACAATTTTGCTTAACAATTATGTATTTATTTACAATTTTGCGTGTGAAAAACGTGGCGAGCGCAATAGGCAACTTGAGGCGCGTAGAATCAAATTATTTTACATTCGAGGGGATCTGGCCGTTTGTTTTGAGATTTTAGGTCGCTTAATAATACTCACAATGGATTTATGTGCATTAGATGTATAGCTGGGCTCTATTGATTTTTTGGAATGAAGTACCATATAATGCGCGGCGTTATCAAAAATTGCTCAATAAATAGGTAGATGTAGTGAAGAATAATGGGTTCAAAATAGTGGCTATCAGTGCTGCGTTACTGGCTTCAACAACAGCACATGCAAGAATCTCGCAGTGGTCATTGGGTGTTGCTGCCTCTTATTCTCCTGCTGTCTATAAAGATACACCATCAAACCGTGCCGTGATCCCTATGATTGGTTATGAAGGTGAGCACTTCTTTATGCGTGGTTTCAGCGCTGGTTATCGTTTATTACCAGCAGGCTCACCACAAAACATCGTATTTCGAGCGGTTTATGATTCAAGAACATTAAAGCCGGGTGATTCCGATAACGTCGATATTCAAAAGTTGGATGAACGTGATGCCTCGATATTGGGCGGTATCAGTTATCAAGTGATCACTCTGGTTGGTATGTTTGAAGCGACTGCGGGTTCGGATTTAGGCTTTAAGCACAACGGTATTTATGCGGAAGCAGCATGGCGTCTACCTATTCGTCGTAATGGCTGGGCGATTACCCCATCTATTGGTTACGCCTACAACAGCGAGCGTTTGAACAATCATTTATATGGTGTGAGTTCAGCTGAAGCGGCAAGAACTAACTTAGATGAATTCGACGCAGACTGGGATGGTCAGTACTTTATTGGTTTAGGTGGCTATCTGCATGTTACGCCGAACGTTCGAGTGACAGGTGGCGTTCGTTATACCAACCTTGAAGGCGATATTGAGAATAGCCCAATACTTGAAAGTGGCATCAACATGGCCGCGAACGTCGGTGTGGCTTACGTTTTCTAGTTGCTTTGGTTTTTCTCTTTGTGTGCGAACATTAAAAAAGGGTTACTCATGATGAGTAACCCTTTTTTATTTATGCGAAGTACAGGCCGATTCTCTACAAGAATCGGAGCAAAGAAAAGCATTGTATGGCTAGATTTAGCACTCATCAGCTCAATTGATGTAAAACCTTCCCGCTTCATACGTTAGAAAGTGAAACCAGCTTGTAGGCCTAGAGTGCCGTCACTGCCTAGGTTTAGACCTCCTGAGCTGAAGTCGTACCAATCAAAACCGACACGTGCCATAAACTTTGAGTTACCAAACATTGGTTGCGCAGACTTAAATTCAGCACCGATGCCGTAAGTTGCCCCCCATTCGCTATTTGAATGCTTGTTATTCACTGAACCATCTTTATCAGTAATCGTTGATTTAGAATTAAAGTTTGAGTAAGCAACACCAATTTTACCGTAGATAGCAAAAGATTCATCGAAACTATATTTATACATTGGCGCTAGAGACATTTTGAAGTGTTGGTAATCGCCCTTGTGCTTAGTTAGGTCGCCGTTTGCGTCTGAAGTAACATCGCTGATATCTGAATCGATGTAATTCATCGTTGATTCTAGATAAAAGTTTGTATCAAGAATTTGTGAACCAACAGTGAATTGTGCGCCTGTGTCGTCTTCGTTAATGCCAACGCCGCCAAGTACGTACATTTCGTTAGCTGCGAAAGCTGAAGTAGACATGATAGCTAGTGATGCAAGGATGAATTTTCTCATTTTGTTTATCGCTCTGGTTAATAAATTTCGGGGAGCATTCTAGCTATCTTATTTAAAATAAAAAACACTGTTCAAAATTGAGCGGTGGTTTTTAATTTGTATTAAAGGTTTCGAAGTGGAATTAACAAAGATGAATGACCTAATTTCTTGTAAATACTAGGTTTGTGTTCGTTGGTTAATGGGCGATATCAGAGCAATTAATTGGAAATGGTTCAATATTTAATATCTTATCTTTATGATTCATTCGCGTTTTCTGTATCTGAAGTACACTTTTTATCCACATCGCTTCATAAGCCCCGTTTCTGTTTGTGAATATTCACTATCTACATACATGTGACGTCAAATGTCGGTACTGCTTACGTTTTCTAATTGCTTTGGTTTTTCTCTTTGTGTGCGAACATTAAAAAAGGGTTACTCATGATGAGTAACCCTTTTTCTTGAAACTTTTTAAAAAGTTATCGCTGATCTATTAACGTATTAAGCGCTAAAGATTTGAGATAACTCTGTCGCACATAGGTGGTACTGACGAGGACAGTTGCGCCATGTTGTTAGCATGCGACGGTACTTCTCTAGCATTGGCATTTGGCTATTGAAGTGGTGATCTGCTTTGTCGAATTGAGGGTAAAGACCTTCAGAATCAACAAGGAAACGCACGTAATGTACGATCTGCGCTTCAGAAGCGATATCAAAACCTAAGAACTGCAGGCGACGTTGGTCTACTTCAGCACGTTCTTGTTCTGCAAGCATTTTGTTCGACTCCTGCATTGCATGGTACATCTCCATGATGTCGATAATTTCGCGACATTCTGCTTCAGTCAAACAACCAAACTCTTTGTTAAGCTCACGCATTTGGAGTTCGTAACCACGTTCTACAATCGTTTGTAGACGTTGGTATTTAGCGGAGTTCTCAGGATCCATTTGAGACATTAGGTAGTATTGATTTGATAGAATTAGACGCTGAGCATTGGTCATTTCCATGGGAGGAGCCTCACTAAAAAACTAAATGTTGTATTCTTTTGTTGCAGTAAGAGTAACAGCATTCCTACGAGTGGAAACATGATCTCAACACGGATTTAATATGATTTTTTGAATTGATAAACAAAAGTTGTAAAGAAAAGTGAAAGGATTGTTTTGATACCAATCACAGTAAGTAAGTGATCATAAATAGCGCAGGAAAAAGGTTTAAGAACAAGGCAGACATTTTCGATAAGTAGTTATTCTACAATCAAAATTTCTAACGCAGTTATTGAGCGTTTTAACCAGCTAGGATGACCAGTTATTTACTACGATTGGTATAATAATAAAAGAAAACGCCCCAATCGAAATTGAGGCGTTTGAAAACACTATCAACGTAAGTCTAGATTAGTATTTTACGTTTGAATGGTATTGGCTAAGAACAGCAACAATTTCATCCATTTTCTCTTTGCTTGGCGGATTTGTACCTTCAAGAGGGTAGTCAAAACCAAGTGCTTCCCACTTATGTGCACCAAGCTTATGGTATGGAAGCAGTTCTACTTTCTCGATGTTGTCCATGTCTTTGATGAATTCACCTAGCAGGTGAGCATCCTCAGGCGTGTCCGTGTAGCCAGGGACAATCACATAACGAATCCAGGTTTTCTTACCAATTTTGTGCAAGTAGCGTGCGAAATCAAGAGTACGTCTGTTTGATACACCAATGAAATCGTGGTGAATCTCATCTCGCATGTGCTTGAGATCGAGCATCACTAGATCAGAGGCTTCTAGTACTTCGTCAACCACTTCAGTGTGCTTACGAATGTAGCCATTAGTATCAAGACAAGTGTGGATGCCTTCAGCTTGAGCTGCGCGGAAAAAGTCACGAACAAACTCAGGTTGTAACATCGCTTCACCACCAGAACAGGTGATACCACCGCCCGATGCTTTCATGAAATGACGGTATGATTTTGCTTCGTTAATGATCTCTTCGACCGTTACTTCCTTTCCGTCATGAAGATCCCATGTATCACGGTTATGACAGTACATACAACGCATTAAGCAGCCTTGAAGAAACACAATAAAGCGGATACCAGGGCCATCGACAGTACCACAAGATTCGAATGAGTGAATGCGACCAGTTGTAGACATGAGCTATTCTCGTAGAGGAATTTATACCGTTTATTTTATTACAAAAACGGTACATAAAATAGGGTCAAATGGTAACGAGACCTTTAAAAATAAAGGCAACCACCTGTGAAGATGATTGCCCTTATTAAACTTGAAAAGTAAAGGACGAAAGCCCTTACTGGTGGCTAGAAGAAAGCAAACATTGTGATACCGCCAGTGGTGTACACTGACTCTTTTGCTTCTTCGTAATCCGGTGTTTTTGCTGTTAATGCGAAAGAGGCACCAACGTATCGGTTATACCAAGCTACACCCAATACAGCAGTCGCTTGAATATTCTCTAAAGTGACATCGTATTGTTCTGGATTCGGCCAATTATCTTCGATTTCAGAACGATCGCCTTCGATAGTCAGATCGTTGAATCGGTAACGACCTTCAAGGCCAGCATAGGTAAACCAACCAGCGTTTGATGCGCCGATCATGCCCGGTTTGAATGGGTTTTCTGTGGTGATGTTGGCTGCACCAAAGTTACCGCCCAAGTCCGTACCCCAACGGAACATAAAACCAGTCGAGATATCACTTCTAAAGTTACCCACGTTGATTTCTGAAACGTTAGAGATTTCGTAGTCAGTATTCGCAAGAGCTTGATTACGCATTAAGTTGAAATGGCTTAGGTAACCAACGCTTCCCGCCCACTCATCATCGACTTGGTATTCCCAACCCATAGGCTCATCCGATTTAGTGATCGAGTGAACCAGCTTCTGAGCGTCTTCTGAAAGCGCGCGCTCACCCGTGGTACCAAACGTGATATTAAAACGCTGGGCTTGCTGTGGGTTTAAGCTGATGTAGTTGAATTCAGTGTGTAGGTAACCTGCGTATGGGCGATCATTAGGCGATGGTGTTTCTAACTCAATGTCAGAAGGCGTATACATCTTGTGGCCAATGGTGATTTCCCACTTATCTAGAGAGCTGGCGCCCCAGTAAGAAAGGCTCAGTGGTTTTGCCCAGTTGTATGGCGTAATACTTGATGATGTGTAACCCAGAAATAAGCCGTTGGTATAGTCTTGGTCGACACCAAAAATACCATCATTATCTAAAGCAAAAGTCAGCGTAGAACGCTCAGAGGCTAAAGATGAGAAAGAGAGAAGAATCAGGGGTAAACAACGCAGGTATTTCATGGAGCAGTTACTCTTAAATTATGAACCGCGATATTACCGTAATTTGACAGAATTTGTGGAAAAAAAGTGAATGGCAGGGTGCTTTTTTGCTCAACCTAACATTTCGCGGGATAGGTGAGTGTAGTGCGATTTATTTCAGATATAAAAAAGCCCCGCACATTGGCGAGGCTAATATTATTTACTGTCTATTGAGCGTGAGCTTATAGAGACTCAGTAAATGTACGTGCGATTACGTCAGCTTGTTGCTCTGCAGTTAGAGAGTTAAAGCGAACAGCGTAACCAGATACACGGATTGTTAGCTGAGGGTATTTCTCAGGGTGCTTAACTGCGTCTTCAAGAGTTTCGCGGTTAAGAACGTTAACGTTAAGGTGTTGACCACCTTCAATGCCAGCTTCGTGGTGGAAGTAACCATCCATTAGGCCTGCAAGGTTAGCACGTTGGCTGTCTTGTTCTTTACCTAGTGCGTTTGGCACGATAGAGAACGTGTAAGAGATACCATCTTGTGCGTCAGCAAACGGTAGTTTACCTACAGACGTTAGTGAAGCTACAGCGCCTTTCTCATCACGACCGTGCATTGGGTTTGCACCAGGAGCGAAAGGAGCGCCAGCACGACGACCGTCTGGAGTGTTACCTGTTTTCTTACCGTAAACCACGTTAGACGTGATAGTAAGAACTGACTGTGTAGGGATAGAGTTACGGTAAGTCTTAAGCTTACGGATCTTGTTCATGAACGTAGAAACTAGTTCACAAGCAATATCATCTACACGAGAGTCGTTGTTACCGTATTTAGGGTAATCGCCTTCGATTTCGAAGTCAGTTGCAATGCCATCTTCGTCGCGGATTGGTTTAACAGTCGCGAACTTGATTGCAGATAGTGAGTCAGCTGCAACAGATAGACCAGCAATACCACAAGCCATTGTACGACGAACGTCACGGTCATGAAGAGCCATTAGAGACGCTTCGTAGCTGTACTTGTCGTGCATGTAGTGAATGCTGTTTAGTGCAGTCACGTATTGCTTAGCTAGCCAGTCCATGAAGTGATCTAGACGGTCCATTACTTTATCGTAATCAAGAACAGCGTCAGTCATTGGCGCTTCTTTAGGACCAACTTGCATCTTAAGTTTTTCGTCCACACCGCCGTTGATTGCGTAAAGCATTGTTTTCGCAAGGTTAGCACGAGCACCGAAGAACTGCATTTGCTTACCAACGATCATTGGAGATACACAACAAGCGATAGCGTAATCATCAGACTCAAGGTCAGGACGCATTAGGTCATCATTTTCGTACTGGATAGAAGAAGTATCGATAGATACCTTCGCACAAAAACGTTTGAAGCCGTCAGGTAGTTGCTCAGACCAAAGAACAGTGATGTTTGGCTCTGGAGAAGGACCCATAGTGTATAGAGAGTTTAGGAAACGGAAGTTCGAACGCGTTACTAGCGTACGACCGTCGATACCCATACCACCCATAGACTCTGTTGCCCAGATTGGGTCGCCAGAGAATAGCTCATCGTACTCAGGAGTACGTAGGAAACGAACCATACGCAGCTTCATTACGAAGTGGTCGATCATTTCTTGTGCTTGGTCTTCTGTGATTTTGCCAGCAGCGATATCACGCTCGATGTAGATGTCTAGGAAAGTCGAAGTACGACCTAGAGACATTGCAGCACCGTTTTGAGATTTAACAGCAGCTAGGTAGCCGAAGTAAGTCCACTGGATAGCTTCTTGAGCTGTTTGAGCTGGCTCAGAGATATCGAAACCGTATTTCTCAGCCATTTGCTTGATTTGACCTAGAGCACGATGTTGCTCAGAGATCTCTTCACGCAATTGCATTGTTGCAGAAAGATCTTCGCCGTTCTCGAAACGCTCTTGTAGAGAAGCGAATTGAGCAGCTTTGTCTTTCATTAGGAAATCAATACCGTAAAGTGCAACACGACGGTAGTCACCAATGATACGACCACGGCCGTAAGCATCAGGAAGACCAGTCAGAACACCAGACTTACGACATTTTAGGATATCAGGAGTGTAGATATCGAAAACGCCAGCATTGTGTGTTTTGCGGTATTCTGAGTAGATTTTTGAAACCATTGGGTCAAGAGTTTCACCGTATGCTTTACAAGAACCTTCAACCATACGTACACCACCGTTAGGGATGATTGCACGTTTTAGTGGCTTCTCAGTTTGTAGACCAACGATAGTCTCAAGATCTTTCTCAATGTAACCTGCATCGTGAGCAGTAATGGTAGAGATAACAGAAGTATCGAAATCTACAGGTGCTTTAGTTGCGTTTTCCTGTTTGATACCTTCCATTACCGAAGACCAAAGCTTGTTAGTTGCTTCAGTACCCTCAGAAACTAGGAAAGACTCGTCGCCTTCATACGGCGTGTAGTTCTTTTGAATGAAATCACGAACGTTTACTTCGCTTTGCCACTCACCTGCAGCAAAATCTTCCCAAGCTTTAGCAAATTGCTCTGCCATGACATACCTACCTTTTTAGTAGAAAAAATACGTACATTAACACTGTTGAGCCAGCGCCCCTCGTAAGGGTAGTACACTCTTATTAATAACAATATATATGAGCATATAAGCGTCATATGGTTATATATATTGTCACTACCTTTTATATGTTGTCTTTACTCTATGTATTCAAGACTACGCTAAAAAATTTCTGCAAACCTTAAACTAAATCAATAAATGCCAAAAAAAGTTGAAAAAATTTGAGTGGCAGGGGTTGCCACCCAAACTTTTTTTTAATCCTAATACTACTTTTGTGTAGTAAGGACCATTATAGCCAAGCTTTTAGGCCATATTGACTTTCTAGCATACCAACTGCAAGCATTGCTACTAGACAGATAACTAAAACGCCAACTGGGATAACAATCTTATCTACAAATGATAGACGCTTCGCACGCTCTTTATCACCAATTAGACCGTTATTATCTAGAAGCATAGTCAGTGCCCATGCTAATACTGGGTTAACAACTGCTGAACCGAAGATACAGATACCAGCCGCTTGAGAATCTTTTGAATCCTTAACCATTTGCATACCCGCTTCAAGTAGAGGCAGAGATACACCTACAAGTAGCGCAACACGCATCACTGGTGGCCATACTGCTACATCCATTGGGAAACCAAGAATCGCAACAATAATACATAGAGAACCAAGCAAGATTGCGCCGCCGGGAATTGGACGTTTCGCGATTGCTGCTGGGATCATGTACGTACCCCAAGAAGATGTGATGTTACCACCACCAACCGCTGTACCCACCATTTGACGAACAGAACACATAGTCATTGTGTCATCTACGTCCATAAGCACTTTTTCAGAACGTTTAGGGTAGTTAAGTTCTTGGAAGATACGGTGACCTAGGAAGTCAGGTGACCACATTGCTACAGCAAGGATTGCAAATGGTAGAGATGCAATGAAGTGTTCAACGTTTGGCAAGCCAAGCATCCAACCTTCAGAAGTAGAACCCCACCAGTAAACTGGGTTTAGGTTTGGAATGCCCATTTCAGTTTCGAATACGATGTCGAAGCCAGCACCTAATACTAATGCAATAGCAAGGCCAGTGAATGCACACACTGGAATAGCTAACCAACGCTTGTTCACTTTTGCTAGGAAAGCGTAGATAGCAATAGTAATAGCAAGAACGATTAAACCAACGTAACCCATGCTGCCCGCTTCAACAGTAGAAGATTGAAGACCAACCGCCCATTCTTGAATCGAGTTGATTTGGCTCATGGTACCCGTTAGGCCTAAGAAGATAAGCAAGCCACCCGCGGTACCTTCCGAAGTAAGGTTAACCAGCTTGGAGCCGCCTTTTAGGAAACTTAGGATTAGACCGAAGATACCGATAAGGATTGCCAATGCAAGAGGGTGAGCACCAGCGAGAGCGATGGTACCAATAAGAGGAATCATTGGGCCGTGGTTACCGGCAAGGTTTGCTTTAGGGTTAAAAAAACCAGAAGCAAGGATACAGAACAGCAGTGCAGGGATAAGCATTTCTACACGAGCGACTTCAATCGCAAACTCTTTACCAAGGTTTACGTGATCCCAAGCTTGAGTTAGGCCATCAGCCCAAGACATCATTACTGCAGAGTACATCGCGATGATACCAATGGTACCAGCAAGTGCAGGAACAAGGTCTTCAAGTTCAAAGCGGAAGTCACGACCTGGAAGGTTTAGACCGAAGCGGCGAGGCTTCATGATTTGAAGCTCGTGATCTAGATAATCTGAGCGGCTCTCAAATTCAGAAGCAGGGCGGTGTAGCTCTTTATAGCTTTTCTCTTCTACTTCAGAGTTCGCATTGT
Organism: Vibrio sp. 10N.261.46.A3; assembly: GCF_041472995.1. NCBI lineage: Bacteria > Pseudomonadati > Pseudomonadota > Gammaproteobacteria > Vibrionales > Vibrionaceae > Vibrio > Vibrio sp. 10N.261.46.A3. The sequence continues at coordinate 25,043 of NZ_JBFRRH010000007.1, forward strand.
TCACAACGTCTGACATAGATTCCTCATATTTTATGTTAGTAATTCTAAAATTGAATTCTATAAGTTCGCGTAATTGCGTTATTTCTTAGTTATAACTCATTAACATTATGTTGCACGATTTTGATGTGCTTTATGCAGCTAAGTTAAAAGAAATGTTTGGCATTTTTCATGCCTTATTCTTTGCTGAGGAGTCTAACAAGCTTACCCTTTAGGGTGATTGATCTTGATCACTTTATGAGTGTATGTGAAAGAAAGCTACAAAACGCAGCGATTCATTAACTTCCCATTGATGAATCGTGTAATTAGTTTTCACAAACTGTCGTTTTCTTATCTTCTCCGAGCCTTTACCGCTATGGCATTGGCTGAACGCTTTATGTTTACTGAGTTATCTCACTATTACTCGCTTGCCCCACGCTCTGAGTAAAATACTTACAATGTAATAACCTTAAAATAACTGTGCCTTATGGTGAGGGCAGTGTGCTGAATGTGTGCGCTATATTTTGTCGACAGTAATGTTTATAAGTTCACAAAACGTGTTTTTCTTGTGAGACATCCAGCTACGAGAATCTCATTTTGATTAACTTTATTTAAACAATGTAAGGGGTGTAATTACAGCTTATTGATAGAACCCATTCATTAAATTGAGGCGAAAACGCTACCTTTTGCATAATAAGTCAGAGTGAATCGCTATTTATTCCAAATTATTAGGTTAATAATTTGTTGCATGTTATTCCGTGTGGTGCTAGTTTGTATCGCATGAAAAGGTCGGAGTACCTTGCATTTTCACAAACTTGGGAGAGAAAGCGCATGAAAGATGTACCAGCGCTGGACATAAAGGATCTACACAAAACGTTTGGTCAAAATGAAGTTTTAAAGGGAATTTCACTTTCTGCGCATAAAGGCGATGTAGTATCGATTATCGGATCTTCAGGGTCGGGTAAAAGTACTTTCCTTAGATGTATCAACCTTTTAGAGACACCTACCGCAGGCGAGATTTGGGTTAATGGCGAATTAATTCAAATGAAAAACAACCGCCAAGGTGTTTCTGTTCCTGCCAATGAAAAACAAGTACAGCGAATCCGTTCTCGTCTGGCGATGGTTTTTCAGGGTTTCAATCTGTGGTCTCACCTGACCGTTCTCGAAAATGTTATCGAAGCGCCTGTTCACGTCTTAGGCGTACCTAAAGCACAAGCGATTGAAAATGCAGAGTTACTACTTAAGAAAGTAGGGCTGTATGAGCGTAAAGATTACTACCCGGGTCATTTGTCTGGCGGCCAACAACAGCGTGCTGCTATTGCGCGAGCGCTAGCGGTTGATCCTGAAGTTATGCTGTTTGATGAACCTACATCGGCATTAGACCCTGAGTTAGTAGGCGAAGTGCTTGGTGTAATGCGCGATCTAGCAGAAGAGGGAAGAACCATGCTTGTGGTAACGCACGAAATGGCTTTTGCTCGTGACGTATCTAACCATGTGATGTTCTTGCATCAAGGTCTAGTGGAAGAACAGGGCGATCCAGCTAAACTGTTTACGGAACCTGAATCTGAGCGTTTACAACAATTTATCTCATCGATTTACTAATCAGAATTGAAATGCCGTTGCCAAGGTACACTGCGACGGTGTGAACAATAAAACACAACAAGTAAGTTAATAAGTAACAACAAACACAATATTAAAACTAGCAAAACATAAAAACCTAAATCACAGGAGTAGGGATATGAAAAAGTGGTTATTAGTCGCGGCACTTGCTGCAACTGCTGCAACGGGCGTAGCTCAAGCAAAAGAATGGAAAACAGTACGTTTCGGTATTGAAGGTGCTTACCCTCCATTTAGCTGGACAGAAGCTGACGGTTCACTGAAAGGCTTCGATGTCGATATGGCTAACGCGCTTTGTACTGAAATGCAGGTGCAGTGTAAGATCGTTGCACAAGATTGGGATGGTATTATTCCTTCTCTACTTGCTCGTAAATATGATGCGATCATCGCGGCAATGTCTATCACGGAAGAGCGTAAGAAAAAGATCGACTTCACTGGTAAATACGCACTTATCCCAAACAATTTCATCGCTAAGAAAGGTGCTGACCTTAACTTTGATGATCTAAGTGGTAAAAAGATTGCCGTTCAACGTGCAACAACGCACGATAAGTACCTAACAGACAACTACGGTGACACAGTAGAAATCGTTCGTTACGGTTCATTCGATGAAGCTTACCTTGATCTAGCTAACGGTCGTGTTGCAGCGGTACTGGGTGATGCATCTGCTCTAGAAGAAGGCGTACTAAACAAAGCTGGTGGTGAAGACTACGAGTTTGTTGGTCCATCACTAACCGATCCTAAGTGGTTCGGTGAAGGTTTTGGTATTGCTCTACGTAAGCAAGACAAAGATCTGACTAAGCAATTAGATGCTGCAATCCTTTCACTACGTGAAAAAGGCATCTACCAAGAGATCGCTGCTAAATACTTCAACTACGACGTATACGGTGAGTAATCTCTAGCATCACTTCTTAAGGGAGAGGTTCTCCTCTCCCTGTCTTACCAACTTTTTCGCAGTTCTGTTGGAATTCATTATGTTTGATTTACAAGGATATGAAGCGTCGATCCTGAAAGGGGCGGTGCTCACAATCGAAGTTGCCTTGCTGTCGCTAATTTTAGCTATGGTTCTTGGTATGCTAGGTGCCTTAGCAAAACTAGCGCCTTATCGCTGGGCTCGTGCTATAGCAACCCTCTACACAACCGTTATTCGAGGCATTCCTGATCTCGTCTTGATGATGCTGATTTTCTTTGGTGGACAAATCCTTTTAAACAACAGTTTGTATTCCATCAATGAGTGGCTCAATGAGTGGTTCACATCAAGTGATCCTAACCACGAATGGACCGCTTACTTACCTGATTATATTGATGTCAGTCCATTTGTTGCTGGTGTCTTAACCATTGGCTTCATCTTTGGCGCTTACATGGCTGAAACCTTCCGTGGTGCGATCATGGCGGTTGATAGCGGTGAAATGGAAGCAGCAAAGGCCTATGGAATGGGCCCTGTTCTAGCGTTCCGTCGTATTCTATTACCGCAAATGATTCGTCACGCACTGCCGGGTTTTGGTAACAACTGGTTAGTTTTACTTAAAACTACCGCGCTGGTTTCCATTATTGGCCTAGAAGATATGGTGCGTGTTAGCGCACTGGCGGCGGGTTCAACCAAAATGCCATTTACCTTTTATATGACAGTGGCGATTATCTTCTTATTCTTCACCAGTGTTTCGACGGGCTTACTTAAGCTGGTTGAACGTAAATTCAGTATCCACGCGAGGTAGTTATGGACTTTTCATTGATAATTGAAAGCCTACCGATTTACCTTGGTGGTTTATGGACAACGGCTTGGATGGTTTGTGTCGCTTTGATTATTGGCTTATTTGTCGCCATACCATTAGCGATCGCTCGTAACAGCCCAAATATGCTGATTAATGCTCCGGCTTGGTCATTCATCTATTTCTTCCGTGGTACGCCATTACTGGTTCAGCTGTACCTGATTTACTACGGTATGGACCAATTCTTCCCAGTAAAAGACACGCTATGGGAAAACGCTTGGTTCTGTGCTCTGGTAGCATTCATTCTTAACACATCAGCATATACAGCAGAGATCATTCGCGGTGCCATTAACGGCTTACCGAAAGGTGAAGTTGAAGCAGCAAAAGCGTACGGCATGAGCACACCAAAGACTTACCGCCGCATCATTTTGCCAAGTGCTCTACGTCGTGCACTGCCGGCTTACAGTAACGAAGTTATCTTCATGCTTCACGGCTCTGCGGTAGCTGGTATCGTAACCATTATGGATCTAACCGGTGCTGCTCGTTTGGTTAACTCTCGTTACTATGCCCCATTCGAGTCTTTCCTAACTGCAGGTCTGTTCTACATGGCGCTAACGTTTATCATCATCGCGATTTTCAAATTCGCAGAGAAGCGTTTCCTTGCTTACCTAAGACCCCTTAGCTAACCGCACGGTATCCATACAGTTAACAAAACGGCGCTCATTGAGCGCCGTTTTTATTTTCAGACTTTGTTGTTTACTTAAACGTCGACCAAATTGGAGCGTGGTCTGACGGTTTTTCAATGCCGCGTAGCTCGTAATCGATGCCAGCTTCAGTACACTTATCAGCAAGCTTTTGAGTCGCAAGGACTACATCAATACGCAGGCCGCGGTTGTCCACGAAACCTTTTGAGCGGTAATCAAACCACGAGTATTGATCATTCACTTCAGGGTGCAGCAGGCGGAAGCTGTCTACAAAGCCCCAGTCCATCAATGTTTTCAACCATTCGCGCTCTTCTGGTTGGAAAGAACACTTACCTGTTTTTAACCAACGTTTCGCATTAGGTTCACCAATGCCGATGTCTGCGTCGATAGGGCTGATATTAATGTCGCCCATCACAATCACTTGCTCATCTTTGTTGTGATAGTCGTTTAGGTAAGTCATTAAGTCTTTGTAGAACTGGCGTTTGTACGGGTATTTTGTTTCATGCTTGATGTTATCCCCTTGAGGGAAATAGCCATTTAGCACGGTAACCTTTTCACCATTTTCATCTTCAAACGTCGCCATGATCATGCGCTTTTGATGATCTTCATTATCTGTTGGGAAACCCTTCTGCACAGAGATAGGCTCTTGCTTACACAACATCGCCACACCGTAGTGTGCTTTTTGGCCGTGGAAGTAAACCTTGTAGCCCATTGCTTCAACATCAGCAATTGGGAAGGCTTCATCGTGCACTTTTATCTCTTGCAGACCAATCACGTCGGGTTGGTGTTTGTCGATAATAGCTTGCAGTTGGTGAAGGCGGGCTCTAAGACCGTTGATGTTGAAGCTAATTACTTTCATTTGTTTTTATACCTCTCGTAAACCTTTGTCACTGCTTGTTTTTAAAGGTTTTTGATTTGGTGGATTTTATGGTTCATCGTATTTAACCATGCTTAATAATTTCTGTCGCCACTTTGTAGAGACAAAATGGCGACATTAAATGATGTGAATACTTACAGTTACGTAGAATCTATTGAGTCTTTAGTAAATCCAAAAAGAACGCGTATTCAAGTGCGTCTTCTTTTAATCGTTTAAATCGACCAGAAGCGCCACCGTGACCGGCTTCCATATCGGTTTTGAACAGCAACACGTTGTTGTCTGTTTTCATCTCACGCAACTTCGCTACCCATTTCATTGGCTCAAAGTACTGTACTTGTGAGTCATGGAGGCCTGTCGTTACCAACATGTTCGGGTAGCTTTGTACCTTAATGTTGTCGTATGGTGAGTACCCCAGCATGTAATCGTAGTAGGCTTTATCGTTTGGGTTGCCCCATTCGTCATATTCATTGGTGGTTAGAGGAATCGATTCATCGAGCATGGTTGTCACAATGTCTACAAACGGAACATGTGCACCAATACCACGGTACAGTTCAGGTGCTTGGTTGATGATTGCTCCCATCAATAGACCGCCAGCAGACCCCCCAACAGCGAACACTTTATCTTTTGCGCCGTAGCCTTCTTCAACAAGCCCTTTGGTTACATCGATAAAGTCGTTGAACGTGTTTTGTTTGGTCAGTTTTTTTCCATCTTCATACCAAGGGCGACCAAGCATTTCTGAACCGCGGACATGTGCGATGGCATAAACAAAACCTCTATCCAGTAGGCTTAGGCGAGTTGAGCTGAAGGTAGGTTCAATCGTAGAGCCGTAAGACCCGTAGCCGTATTGGTAGATTGGATTAGTGCCGTCTTTCTTGAATAAATTTTTGCGATAAACCAAAGACACAGGAACTTGCTTACCATCGCGAGCCGTAACCATGATTCGCTCTGATTGGTAGTTATCCGCTTCGAAATCACCTAAGACGGGTGTTTGCTTCATGAGCTCGGATTCACCTGTACTTAGGTCAAAATCATAGTAAGTACCTGGCGTGGTTAAGCTGCTGTAATAGATACGAACTTTTGAGTTATCTAATTCATAGTTACTCGTTAGGTAAGCGGCAAATGCGGTGTCGTTAAATTCAAGTGGGAACTCGTTGCCTGTTGAGAGTTGGCGAACTTTCACTTTAGACAAGCCATCCGCGCGTTGCTCGTAAACAAGATGGTCATCAAACAACTCGAAATCAACAAGCTGAGTATTATCGTCCGCTGGGATGACATCGACCCATTTTGAGCGGTCATGCATCTCTTCGGCGGTGACTTTCATTAAACGGAAGTTGACCGCTTGGTAGTTGGTGTAGATGTAATACCAATCACCTAGCTTAGCGATGCTGTACTCTATGCCTGTCTCTTTTGGGTAGAAAGCCTCAGCTGTAGCCTTTGGGTTGTTGGCATCAATGACTGAAACACCGCTGGTTTCTGTGCTCGAGTGCCAAATGTAGACCTGTTCACCATCTTTGCTTTTACTTAAAGAGGTGTAGTAAGCGCTATCGGTTTCTTCGTAGATTAACTCATCGCTTGCCTGATCTGTGCCTAAAACGTGGCGGTAAACTTGATAACCCAGCAATGTTTGTGGATCTTTTTTGATGTAGTAGAAGGCTTGGTTATCGTTTTGCCACGCGATAGCACTTGAAGCGCCTTCAATTTCATCTTTTAGGTATTCACCTGTTGTAAGGTCTTTGATCTTGATGGTGTAAATTCGTCGGCTCAGCGTATCTTCACCATAGGCCAACAAGTTTTCGTCTGGGCTGATCGTTAAGCCACCAATACTGAAAAACTCATGTTCTTTTGCTAGCTCGTTAACATCTAAGATGACTTGCTTGTCTGTGCCTAAAAAGTTTTTTTCACGCAGGTGAACTGGGTATTCGTTGTCACCTGTGACCTTATTCGAGTAGTAGTAACTGCCTTTGCGAACCGGTACCGAATTGTCGTCTTTGGCGATTCGGCCTTTAATCTCTTCAAATAATTGTTTTTGTGCTGTTTCTGTATGTTTCAGCACTGTATCTGCGTACTGATTCTCTTGTTCAAGTTGTTGCAAGATCTCTGGATCTTGGCGTGCATCATCGCGCATCCAATAGTAATCATCGATTCGGGTTTCACCATGAATCGTCATTGCGTGAGGGACTTTCTTAGCAACAGGTGCTTGGGTTTGCTGAGCGACGAGTTGTGATTGAGAGTAGTGGTTCATGGTTGAGATTCCTTGATTGCTGCATCCGGCGACAAGCGCTATTGATACGGCTAATGTGGTTAAAGCGAAACGCATCTGTATGTCCTTAGTGTGCACCTTACTCTTTTTGATGCTAGCATCCTTTGTTGGTTGGGTATCTTCCAGTGATATTATTTATCATTGGATTCTGGATATGCACCTTCATCGTAAGTGTCTGTTATTGTTTTCAAAAAATCAAAGTAATGTTAAATGAAATTACTGATACGTGAGAGTGGAAGGAATAAATGTGCAACAAAAAGGGACACACTTTTCAGTATGTCCCTTTCCTTTGTTTGGGCAGGATTCGAGCTTAAATAGCCAATGGCATTTCGTTTGAGTGGTCAGGTTTACGATTAACCCAACGTAAACCAAGCATAGCGATGAATGACATAGCAATCATCAGGCAACCGAGTGGCAGTTGGTCTTGAGCCGGAAAAAACGATGCCAATAGTGTTGCGATGCCAGCACCTAGGTTTTGCATGCCACCTAAAATCGCGCCTCCAGTGCCTGCGTGGTACGGGAATGGCGAAAGTGCCCCTGTTGTCGCTGCTGGGAATAAGATGCCAGCGCCCAAGAAGTAAATGGTTGCACCGCCAATCAGAGTCAGTGCTGTTGTTTGACCAAACAGGCCCGGTATCAACACCACTGTTGAGCCTACCAATATAGCAACTAGACCAACATTCAGTGCGCGGCGCTCAGAGCGACGTTGTGCGATGTAACTAGATAAGCCAGCACCGACTAAGTAACCCGGAATAGGCAAGACAAACAACAAGCTTACTGTCGTTGCCGGTAAGCCAAGCACGCCACCAAGCAACACACCTGCAGCTGCTTCAAATACGGCTACACCAGCAAATGTTGCGACCAATACCAATAAGAAACCTTGGAAACGTTTATCAGACAGAACGAATTTGTAGCTGTTGGCAACCGATTCATGCTTGCGTCGTTCTTTCGGCAATGTTTCCATCATGCTCGTCATCATAGTGATCACAACAGCAATGCCGAACAGTGCAAGGAACAAGTAGCTAGAACGCCAGCCGAAAACTTCGGTTAGGTAACCACCCAGTACAGGAGCCATCAATGGTGAGAAAATCACACACATGCTAATCAAGCTGTTTGCACGGTGCAGTTCTGCGCCTTCAAAACAGTCGCGAGTCAATGTACGAGACATCGCACCACCACAACCGATGCCCAAACCTTGGATAAAGCTGCCCGCTAAGAACCATTCATATTCGTGAGCGAACAATGCTACCAAAGTACCGATGATGTAGATGATCAAACCAATCACGATGATCGGTTTACGACCTAGGCGATCAGAAAGTGGGCCGTAGACAAATTGTGACAGACCATAAGGGATCAAGTAACACGCCATCACCGCTTGCAGTGAAGATGCCGAAACTAAGAACTCACCTGCCATATGACCGATAGAAGGCACGTACATCGTTTGAGTCATTTGACCTACGGCAGTCAGAATAGCGATTAAAAAGGTAAGTTTCGCTAATGGAAACGAGGCGGACATTTGCGTATCTCTCCAAAAATTAAGACGTAAAAAGCCTTAGCGCTCCATTAAAGGAGAGCCAAATGAATAAAGTGTTCAGGGAATCTAGGCGCGAGATATTAGAGCTTGATTGCAGGCTTAGCAATCAAAAAGTGTGAAGTTGAGCAAGATAAAAATCTATAACTTGGATTATAAAAACTAATCCGAAATCACTGCATTTTAAAGAGAGAGAGGGTGGAGTGGGCTTCCTTTAAATATCGCTGTTTTGGCTATGTCCAAAGCGCTAAAACCTAAGCAACATAGCCAATGATTATATGAGTACATCACTTTAAATCACAGAAAAAAGGAAGAAAACACGCTCTATTAACATTTGTGTAAACTTTCGTTTTATATGTAAGCAATTTGTGCTGTAATTATCCGCTAAGCTATTCGTCTAACTCATTTACGTTGTGTACAACAATTCGTTGTCGATGTGATAGTTATGGTTATGGAAGTCTTTTGGCTTAAATAAGGATATTAAATGCGCTCTCTATCGGTACAGTGGAAAATAACCCTCTTGGCAGGTTGTTGTTTAATCATTACGTCACTGTCTCTTATTGGTTTCTCGATCTACAACGCAACGAGCAATCAACAAGTCATCAAATCTCAAAGTTCAGAATCAGTTATCAATAAAACTCAGCAGCTGCTGGCGTCTGTTTCTCAGCTTAATGCTCAAGAAACTCAACGTTATGTAGACGAAGCTATTTACCGCGCAGAGATGCTTGCGGCCAGTGCTCAGTTTCTAAAAAACAATGCAGACGAAAACTTTACGCCAAGTGAAGAGCTTCGTACCGCCTTGGATGAAATGGTTCGTCGCTCGGTTCTAAATTTCGACTCTATTCAAGGATCGTATCTAGTTTTCAAGCCTGATTTACTCGATAGCGAAGATGCAAATTATGTCGATGCTGACTATGTTGGCTCTAACGAAAAAGGTCGTTTTGCTCCTTATTGGAAGGTGGCAGATAACGGTGAAAATGTTCTAGCGAACGTTCTTTCAGAATCTATCTTGAATGATGACAGCAATAGCGAACGTTTTTATTGTCCTTTGTCTTCAGGGCAAACATGTATTAGTACGCCGAGAGTTGTGAACAGCGGTGGTGTAGCACTACTTACGTCCTCTATTTCGGTACCCATCTTAGTCGACGATGTCGCGATTGGTTTTCTTGGTATAGATTTAAGACTCGATGGTTTAACCAGTGTGATTACTCAATCTGACCAGAGCTTGTTTAACGGTGCGGGCAAAGCTTACGTGGTTAGTCTAGATGGTTCAGTCATCGCTTCTGATGATTCAAGCATTGCAGTCGGTTCAACCTTCCAAAGTGACAATACAAACAGTGATTTAATGACCGACTTTATCTTTGGTGGTGAAGTGACAACGCAATGGAGCGAGAACGGTGAGTGGTTACTTGCCTTTGCACCTGTTGTTGCGGCTAACCAAACTTGGGGTGTGTTGTTCGAGATCCCGAGAGAGAGCGTCGTCGCTGATGCCAACAAATTGGATTCCATCATTAGTACTAAGCTAAGTGAAGGCATCAAGACGGAAATAATTGCAGGTACCGTATTCATTTTGTTCGGTTTAGCTATTATCGCATTTGCTTCCCTTTCAATTGTGAAGCCTATTCGACAAGTGGTCGAGCGACTTAATGATATTGCTTCTGGTGAAGGGGATTTGACACAGCGTTTAGAGGTTAAGTCTCAAGACGAAATAGGTCAGTTATCTAAAGGGTTCAACTTATTCTTAGATAAGCTACAACACACGATCAAAGAAGTCATTCACACCACTGAACAAGTGGCGAGTACGACAAGCCAGGCTAAAGCATCGGCATCAAGCACTCGAGAAAGCAGTGAATCTCAATTTAAAGAAGTGGATCTTGTGGCAACAGCGGCCGAAGAGATGACTCAAACCGCGGGCTTAGTGGTACAAAATGCAGAAGTGGCGGTTGATGCTGCTTGTGAAGCGAATCGTTCTGCTCAACAAGGGCAACAAGTCATCGAACTTTCAGCCGGTGAAATGAGAAAGCTGGTGGAACGTATGTCGAGTGCTGTTCCTATTGTTGAAGAGTTGGCCAAAAATAACGGAAACATCACCGAGATCTTAAGTGTTATTGAAGGGATCTCTGAGCAAACTAACTTACTGGCATTGAACGCGGCGATTGAAGCGGCTCGTGCTGGCGAACAAGGTCGTGGCTTTGCTGTTGTTGCGGATGAGGTAAGAAACCTCGCAAGTCGCACACAGTCATCGGTTGGTGAGATCAGAGCGGTGATCGACAAGGTTCATGCTGGAACTCAAGATGTCGTTGAAGCGATACAAGAAGGCAATATACTTGCAAATGACACAGCACTGCACGTTCAGAAAGCAGTTGAAGATCTGGGGTCGATCTTTACTTCTATTGAGGCGATTAGTGATATGAACAGTCAGATCGTTCGAGCAGCTGAAGAGCAACAATCGGTTTCCGGTGAAGTAAATCAAAGCGTGGTTAATATTCGCGATTTGAGTGCGAAGATCTTGGAGCAAGCCGCGGCTTCTGAGCAAGTCGGCAATGAAATTGACCAACTGTCTCAACAACAACAGAAATTGGTCAATCAGTTCAAGGTATAGTTGTTCAAGGTATAAGCATTAAGCCTTAACCAATTCTTGAATAGAAAAAGGGACAAATGAAGATTTCATTTGTCCCTTTTTTAATTGTTTCTCTAGAAGCTAGTCAATAACCAGCGGTTGACGCTGCTTACTCTTCGATAAACCAGTAGCCTTTGTTGACCAATTCAGTCACGACAGTTATGCCCGAAGGAGATAGGGCAGTAGCCGAGGTAATCATGGTCTCATCGCAAAGTATTCTGAGTAACGAAGAATCCGCTTCATCAACCTTAACCACTTCGCCATTGATGTAAGCCGTGTTGCTTTCATTTTCGTGGTAGAGCGCTTTTAAGCCTGATACTCGGTGAATCTCACCTTCAGATTCTAAGTGTTGAGCGATCTCTTCTTGAGTCCATAGTGGCTCAGGAGCAACGATATCAAGTTGGTGACGTGATTGGCTTAGCAGACAGCCCATGAATTCACTGATGGTTTCAGGTTGCTCTAATGCAGATTTCAACATGTCAGTGAGGTTGCTTAAATCCGATGAACGAATCTTTCCGTAGCCTTCTTGCGTTTTAAATTCTGGATCATGCAGGTGTACATCACCCATATCATGAGCGAGTACAAAATCGGCAAAGTTGCTGATCAGCTCTTGTTCTTTAGGAGAGCGGTAGCCAATAGAGTAGCTCATTGACGGCTCTAACGTGTTCCCTTCATGAGGGAAACCCGGTGGGATATAAAGGATATCGCCCGGCTCTAAAGTTTCATCAATGATCGGGTCAAAACCTTCAATTTGACGAAGTGCAGACGCTTGAACAGTCTCTTTGTATTGGCCAATATCTTTAGCGCCAACCTTCCATTGACGTTTGCCTTGACCTTGAATAATGAAGACATCGTATTGATCAATATGTGGGCCTACGCCGCCTTCTGGCGCTGAGTAGCAGATCATGAGATCGTCGAATAACCAGTTTGGTAACGCTTGGAACGCCTCAGTCAGCTGATTTGCGCCTTGGTGCCAGTGGTTCGCTGCTTGAACGATCAGTTGCCAATGACTTTCGGTTAATTCGCCAAATTTTTCTTCAGAGAATGGGCCGTGTTCTGCAGTCCACTGATTGTCGAGGTTAGAGACAAAGCGAGAATCCACTTCTTCTTCCATCGATAAACCAGCAAGTTCTTCCGGCGAAATTGGGTCGACGAAGTTTTGGAAGCCACCCTTTAAGATGGTTGGTTTTTTATGCCAGTAGTTTTCAAGAAACTCGGGCATAGAAAAGCTAAGTTGGTACATGTGAATCCTGTATATTTTTATGCTAGATGCTAGATGCTA